>JAEYQO010000011.1 GCA_023409975.1 Bacteroidota bacterium
AAGGAACAAACGGTTGGTATCGATCTTCAGACGCGAGGCGTTCTGTTTCAGGAAGTAGATTGCCTGTGTCACATCCTCGAGCGCCGCAGGAAAAGGATGCTGCGGCGCCTTTCGGTAATTGAGCGCAGCCACCTGAAAGCCATCACGGCGGAGGATGGAGTTGAGTTCCGGTAGTTGCCTGCTATCGCCCGACTGCCAGGAACCACCATGAATGACAAGAACCGCCGGCCGCATTTCTTCAGCCGCTGCGCTGTAAAAGTCAAGCTGCAATTCCTTCAAAGTATCATAGGTCAGCACCTGAAAGCCCTCCTCTCTGAACCAGAAACCGTTCCAGATCCTGCTCAGGCTGAAAGGAGTCTCCAGTTCCCCGGCGGTTCCGAAATGTTTATCAAGGCCATACTTCACTTCCTTTGAGACCTTGAAGGCCTGTACATAAGGTTTTATAAACAACCCAAGTGCCACCGCACCAGCGACAATGCCAAATGCCTGGTAGTGGGTGCTGCGGAACCGGAATGTCAGCAGGCCAAGGAGCAGCAGGATGAAGACCCAACTGAATTCTGTGACGAGTATGGAGAACAGCCAGAGGTGCCAGGTAGGCGCCCGAAAGGCAGTGAGCAGGGAAAGAAGCAGAAGCAGGAAGATGGTAATGATTCTAGGCATTCTTATAGTCTTAATTACATTCCCCGCAGATCCCTGAGCATGGCTTTGGCCTGTTCATGTTCCGGCTGCTTGCTGAGCAGGTGAAGCAGCGTCTTTTCTGCTGGTGCAACTTGCTGCTGATTATAGTACCAAACGGCGAGATTGACGAGATTCTGCGTATGATCGGGATCCAGTCGCTGTGCCTGAAGCATATGATCATAAGCGAGGGACTGGCGGCCGGTTTGCATATAGACATAACCCAGGTTTGTCTGTGCCTCTATATGCTTAGGGTTTTCCGAAATAATCGTTTTAAATACCGCTTCGGCTTCTGTGAGTTTGTTCAGGGCCAGTAGACATACCCCGTATTTATTCTGGAAATCGAGTGCGAGGGGGATTATTTCTGTGGCGCGACGATACCATGGAAGCGCTGCTTCCGGCTGCTGCAGTTGAAAGTACGAGGCGCCAACCCGGTAGGCAGCCCAGGCATCCTGCAATTGTTCCGGTTTCAGATCGCGGGCATATTCCAGGACTTTCTGATAATTGGCGAGCAGGAAATAAGCTCTGATGAAATCGCGGTTTTGTTTCTCATTAGTTTCCCGGTCCTTTTCTTTATTCAGGTAGAAGAGTGCAGAATCAATCAGACCCGGGGACGGGTTGTAGCGTTCGAAGAACTCCATGTAGGCCCGTCCCTGCGTGATGGCATCGACATGATCGTTATTAAATGATTTCAGACCCAGGAATGCGCGTATCCTGCTTTGTTCCAGGTTACTGACCGGGCGTTTACGGATGAAGTGATCGGTAACGGCCACATGTGGTATATCGATGCTTCCGTTATGCGGCATATGACAGGTTACACAGTCATCCTTTTTCGCTGCCCGGACCAGCGGATCTTCCGAGCAGTGTACCTTCTGCGGGCCGCTGTGACAGCCCTGACAGGCATTGAGGTATTGGACACGGGGGGTTTCCTTCACGCTCACGTGCGGGTCATGACAGGTGATGCAGCTTAGCTGGTTAGAAACCAGATAACACGGACTTTTTTTCATCCGCTCCACATGAGAAGCCATGATCATCTTGTCTTCTGCGCCTTCGTACTGTGGCATAAACACATTCATCACTTCGCTGAGATACATGCCGGGGCGGAAATCGAAGAAGGACCTGCCATCGTTCAGCACGGCGATACCCTGCAGGTGGCAGCGCTGGCAGACATTATTCTGTAACTCCGTCGAAAGTCTCCGCGGATTTACAATAGAGTAGTCCGGTCCTTTGGAAGTATCAACAATTATTCCTGCGCGTTTGTCGGCCACGTGAAGGCTGCCCGGTCCATGACAGCGTTCGCAGTCGATGCCGGTTTTGAGGTTGACATATTTGTTCTGACTACCTTCTACAAAGTCGGGATAGCCGTTGTGACAGGTCATACACTCCGTTTCGATCATTCTAATAAAGCGGGTGCTGGCGCCTTCTTCGTAACCAGGTGCCTGGTCCCACTTCCGCTTCTGCGTATAAAACGTAATGGGCGCCTGATACAGATAGCCGTTGGTGCTGAAGATATGGGAATTGGTGTGTTGTCCTGAGCCAATGATGTAGTCGATCTTCTGAACGTATTTGTGAACAGTATCGCCGTCCTTCAACCGGTACTCCATCATATAGAGGGAATCATTGTTCCAGAAAGGCTTGTAGTAGAAATCGAGAAACTCGTCATAGACGACGGCGTGCGCGTCGAAATCGGCGGCAGACTTTTGCTTTGAGGCGTAGTGGAAGGATTGTCCCATCCCCGTGCGCATATACGACTCGTAGATCTCGTTGTGACAACCCCGGCAGGTTTGCATTCCAACGTAATGGACGGAAGTATCGTAAACATTCAGCCATTCAGAGTGTGGCTGATTGGAATCCATGCGCTGCCGGGGGTCTGAACAGAAAAAAGTGGGCAGCGTAAGGCCCACTAAGAGAACTGCGATTAATAACCTTTTGAACAGGCGCGGGGTCATGATCCAAAGTTAGGATTTTGAGGCCTGCGTGCCTTAGTCGTTAAAGATGGCGAGGGTATAATTGGATTTGCCTCTCTGGATCAGCAGGTATCTGTTGTTCAGCAGATGTTCCGGCTTGATCCTGTAGTCGATGGCTGTGGTTTTCTCCTTATTAATACTGAGCCCACCGTTCTGGATCAGCTTTCTCGCTTCTCCTTTGGAGTTGAAAATCTTGTGTTCCGCAAGGAAACTGATCAGATCCAGCCCCTCCCCTTCCAGTGTTGTTTTAGAACTCTGCACCTGCGGCACTCCTTCCATGACTTCCAGAAGCTGACGTTCGTTCAGACTTCTGAGTGCCTCGATCGGTGCCTGACCGAAGAGGATCTCTGAAGCCTTCTGTGCGAATCTTAATTCTTCTTCACCATGAACCAGGGTCGTGATTTCTTCTGCAATGGCCCGCTGCAACTGACGGAGATGTGGCGCCTCACGGTGCGATTCTATGAGCTTTTGAATTTCTTCTACTGGCCTGAAAGAGAATGATAGAATAGATTTCTCTGCATCTGCATCTGTGAGTTTCAGCCAGTATTGATAGAACTGGTAGGGAGAAGTGCGTTCCGGGTCGAGCCAGATCGTTCCTGATTCTGTCTTTCCGAACTTACCACCGTCGGCCTTGGTAATCAGCGGGCTGGTCATACCGAAAGCTTCCCCACCGGCCTTTCTGCGAATAAGTTCTGTGCCCGTGAGGATGTTGCCCCATTGGTCTGCACCACCCATCTGCATTTTCAGGTTGTGATGGGTGTACAGGTAGTAGTAATCGTAACCCTGTATAAGCTGGTAGGTGAATTCCGTGAAGGACAGTCCTGTTTCCAGACGCTTCTGCACAGACTCTTTGGACAGCATGTAGCCTACTGTGATATGTTTTCCGACGTCGCGAATGAAGTCCAGGAAGCTGAAATCCCGGAGCCAGTCGTAATTATTGACGAGCACTGCTGCGTTGGGTTTGGATGGATCGAAGTCGAGGAACTTTTCCAGTTGTTTCCGGATACCGATACAGTTCTTCTCTATCGTTTCCATGTCCAGCAGATTCCTTTCCGCAGATTTTCCGGTTGGGTCGCCGATCATACCGGTGGCACCACCGATGAGCGCATAGGGTTTATGTCCCGCCAGTTGTAAACGACGCAGGAGCGTGATCTGCAGCATGCTACCTACGTGCAGACTTTCGGCCGTTGGGTCGAAGCCTATATAGGCGCTGGTCATTTCCTTTGCGAATTGTTCTTCAACCCCCGGCATCATATCGTGCACGAGATTTCTGGCTTTTAATTCAGCGATGAGATTCATGATCTGAGTTGAGGGGGACAAAAATAAGGTTTTGGTTGATGGTTGTGGG
>JAEYQO010000058.1 GCA_023409975.1 Bacteroidota bacterium
GTTAGCGAGGCTTTAACCGCAGGAAGGCAGGTATGTTTGTCTTCGGCATTTTTCATATTCATCCTCAGTAATGTTTCAGGGGCACTCCCTCTTCCTCGGGTTAGGTAGGGGTTAGGTACGGGGTAAGTGCGGGGTAAGTACGGGTTAGGTACGGGTTAAGTAACGACCTGCTTCCCGGTTTGCGCCGGGTCGAGTTGCATGATTACCTGCGCTATCTCCGGAACCTAAGTCGCTCATTTCGGTATTATGGCCAAGGCCAAGGCGATGGGCAAAGCCCAGGCCCAGGCCAAAGCACCACGAAACTCTGCATACGCCAGGCCGTTAGCCTTTGGTTTTGACCTTCGCTTTCGCCCCTTTTTCTGATATCGAGGATCTGACATCAGTCATCTGACATCCGACATCTGACATAGGATTGTCGGTCAATACACTAACGACTAACCACTAACCACTAACCACTAAAAACCCATTGCTGTTGTTGCGCAACACACAGCAACACCCGCCTGGCGCGGAAAGAAAATCTCTGGCATCAAATATGCGGAGCCATTTTTTAGCCTCATATGTAACCGAAACACCAATTATTTAGACGAACGAGAATGGGGGATGACTCCTTGTTGACTCCTTGTTGATACCTTGTTGACTCCTTGTTGATACCTTGTCAATACCTTGTCGGCAGGTTGAGAAATTGGAGCATCTTAACCACCATATTTCGGAAAAACACAAACTGTTGGATGGATCTGGTTAAAATAAAAGTAAGAAACCGGGAAAGAAGGACGGAAAAATGCTCGCCGGACCAGCCTCAAAAACTATTACCAGTAAGTGACCGATACGGATTGATTACTGATTCAGTACTGAATGTGTGAAGAATGTGTCCAGAACATTTCTAACCGAGGTCTGACTCTAGCCTGACTCTAGCCTGACTCTACCATGGCTCGGGGATGACCCCGTGTGGAGACCATGGTGCAACCAACTCCCCATCAGCGAAGCACGTCGCTGGATTTTTCATTTCCTTTTATCCGCCCGCCGGATTATCTTTGCCCAAAATTGTCAGGAAAATGCCCCGCAAATTAAAACCAACTGCCAGTCAGAAACGTACTTTTTGGATCCATTTTGTTGTGTTTGCGATTGCCACCATAGTCATGTTTGTGATTCATCAGGGTCAGAGCAAAGATGGTTGGGCCTATCCCTGGCACGCCTGGATCGTAGCCGCCTGGGGACTGTCACTGATCGGCCACGGTTGCTCCGTCTACACAAACTATGAGGATCCTGCGATGGACGAATTCAAGCGTCAGCAGGCACACTAATAATGATACAAGTGTTTAGTTTATAAGGAACCGTCTGAAACGACGGTTTTTTTTATTGGAACTTGCGAAGCATCACCCTGTCCTGGGGAGACTGTAAATTAAACCACAGAAGCTATAAAACAGGAAACACCTATTGTTCTTCCCTCGTCTTCAGCTTCATTTTAAAGAAATAAATAACTAGCTCCAGCAGAACAGCAACAGCACCGAATCCGAGCGCACCCAGGGCTAGCTTGATATAAAATATATCCCACCGGAACTCCATAACATACCCCCAGATTAGAAAGCTGATAGCCAGCACCAGGTTAAATCTAATATGGAAGCGAAGCCTTTCTTTCATTCTTAACTATCTAGCCTGAAAAAAAGATCAAAAGAGGTCGGCAAAGCCTTTTTCCGAATTACCCTTCATTTTATATCAGGTGAAACAAATATAAAAAAACCCGGCGGTTATCGATTCCTCCGAGTTCATTTATCCTTCCGGACTACCCTCTTGAGTGCAGTCAACCCTGCAAGGTTAAACGTACAGAATGTCCCGTTACTGCTAGCCCTGTGTAAACTTCGCTTTAACTTAAAATCACATCGACACTGCTCCCATTCTGTCCATACCATGCCCCCTGAAGGCACATGAACAATCTTCTCATTTCACCTCTATCCCTAATGACTAACAACTAACAACCATTATCTTTAAGCCAAGTTCACGCACATGGATACGCTGAAATATAAACAGCTTCAACAGGAATACGAGTTACTCAAAGATGAGAAGGCGCGCATCGACACGCTGGTCGAAATGGGAATCGAGGTCAGGAACTACGATGCCGAAAGAGCATCCGAAATGGCCGATGAGATCCTGGAACGCTCTATAAAAGCCAATTACAAGCGCGGTGAAGGCCGCGCCCATAACCTGAAAGGCTCCTGCTACTGGCTACAGGGTGAATATGAGCTGGGCCTCGAAACGCTCGAAAAGGGCTACACCATCGCCCGCAAAGTGAAGGATCGCCGGCTCGAAGCCCGTGTGCTGAACAACCTGGGAAATATCTATCGCGACCTCGGCGACCTCGGTGACGCCCTCACCTATTTTGAGAGAGCCCTCGCCATCAACGAAGAACTGGGCGATGAGTTCGCTCAATCGGTCAACCTCACCAGCATCTCCAACCTGCTCTATGACCTTCACGATTACGAGAGCGCGCTGGAATATGCACTGCGTTGTCTGCCCATTTTCGAAAGGGCTCATGAGGTGAGCAGGCTCATTACCATTTACAATACGCTGGGAAATATCTACTTCAAACAGGAACAGTTTAACGAGGCCCTCCGGTACTTCGAAGAGAACCTCCGCCAGTCAGACCCTGAAACCTCCGCACATATCCTCGCAGAAAGCGGGGTGGGAAAAGTGTATTACAAAATGCACGATTTCACCAACGCCCGTAAATACCTGGAACATGCGCTCGATCAGGCTCAGGAACTGGTGAATGTGGAGGTGCAGATCATCTGCTTCTTCTACCTCGGTCGCCTTAGCATGGATGAAGGGAATTATAACGAGGCGGTGGATCTGATGAAGAGCGCCCTGACGCTGGCTGATGAATATTCCCGCAGACACGATGTGATGAGCATCCATGAGATCCTTTCTGAGCTCTATGATCAGATGGGTGATATTCCAAGAGCTTTCTACCACCTGAAGACCTACGAACTTTTCAAGGAAGATATTTTCAAACAAACCATTTTCAATCGCCTCCGTAACCTCCAGACGCGTCAGCAGATAGAGCTGGCCAAGAAAGAAAAAGAGGTGGCAGAACGAACTGCTCAGCTTAAACAGCAGTTCATGGCCAATATGAGTCACGAGATTCGCACCCCGATGAATGCAATTGTGGGTATGACGCGTCTGTTACTGGCCAGGGAACCCCGGGAAGATCAGATGCGGTACCTGAAGGCTATTCAGCAATCGGCTGATAACCTTCTGGTGATCATCAACGATATCCTCGATCTTTCCAAAATTGAAGCGGGCAAAATAGTGATCGAGAAGACTGACTTCTCACTAAGGGAGATCATGCAGAGCGTTCGCGATATGCTGATGCTGCGGGCTGAGGAGAAGGGGTTGCTATTTGAAACCGATGTCGATCCTAAGATCCCGCAGCGATTGGTGGGCGACCCGACGCGTATCAATCAGATCCTCGTGAACCTGGCGGGCAATGCTGTAAAGTTCACAGAAAAAGGACAGGTGCTCGTTCAGGCAGGCATCCAGAAGCGCGAAGGCAACCGGCTGTTCATTCGCTTTGATATCATAGACACCGGCATTGGCATTTCACCGGATTATGTAGAAAAGATATTTGAAAGCTTTACACAGGCAGGAACAGATGTGGCACGGCGCTTTGGTGGAACCGGTCTTGGACTTACCATATCGAAACAGTTGGTGAAGTTGATGCAGGGCGAGATCAGTGTCAAAAGCCATCTCGGGAAAGGGACCACCTTCACTGTTATCATCCCTGTGGATGAGGCGGCAGTCCAGACGGCACCGGAAGCGGTAAAGCTGATCAATAAAGAAAACATGGAGCGGCTCCGCAAGCTGCACATTCTGCTGGTAGAAGATAACGAGTTTAACAGAATGGTGGCCGAGGATACCCTCAGGGAAGTACTCCCGGGAATTACGCTTGAAAACGCTGTAAATGGGGCCGAAGCGGTAGATAAGGTGAAGCAGCAACAGTTCGATGTGGTACTGATGGATATTCAGATGCCTGTAATGGACGGCGTCGCTGCCACGCAAACCATAAGAAGCCAGCTACCCGCCCCCGCCAACGAGACAAAGATTATCGCCATGACAGCGAATGTGCTGCAGGAAGATGTTCAACGCTATCTTTCTGTCGGGATGAACGGCTATGTGAGCAAACCCTTTCATATCGACGAACTGCTGCTGCAGATAGCGAATGTAATTGATGGTAAAGCACCAGGTGCGCCGCAAAAACAGCAGGATGAAGGTCCTGCGCTGAAGCCCCTGCCATCGCAGGTGACTGACATGAGTTTCCTCAAACAGCTTACAGCAGGCAATAAAGTAAAGATGGACAAATACATCACCATGTTCCTCGACAATGCACCGAGGTTGATCCGGCAAATTGACGCGGGCATGGATAAGAAAGACCTGCAGGAGGTGAAGATCGCCGCTCATTCCCTGAAACCCCAGCTTGGATATATGGGCGTGAAGGAAGAGGTCAGTCATATCTTTCTGATAGAACAGACAGCAAGTGAGTCCGGACATACCGACAGACTCCCCCCGCTGATTGCAAATCTGAAGCGGGTTTGCGAGAAAGCTTTTCATGAGCTGGATCAGGTAAAGAGCTGACAGAGAGCATAAGAGCGGGAATCGTCTGCTGCTAGCTTTGAACTCTGAAGACGAGAAACCTGCAAAAGGATTTCGGAATTCAGGATTATTTTCTATTTTTCTACCAAATCGAACCAAACCAATATGGCAAAGGCAAGCAAGCGTTACATTTTCCTGGTAGACGATGAGCCCATTCAGAACGAGATGCTCAAAGACTACCTGAATGAGCGCTTCCTCTATGAGATCAAAACCTTCGATAACGGAGAAGAGATGTTACAGAATATGCACCTCAATCCGGAGATCGTAGTACTGGACTATCATCTTAGCAGTAATAAGCGGGATGCGATGAATGGTGTGGAGGTACTGAAGATCGTTAAGGATAGACATCCTGACGTGCAGGTGGTCATGCTGTCCGGTCAGGATAAGATCGATGTCGCTATCGACAGTATGAAGTATGGCGCCTACGATTATGTCGTAAAAGGAGAAACCGCATTCTCGAGGACCGAAAATATTCTCAACAACATCAGCGAGCTGCATAAGGTCCGGACGATCAATAAGGCCTACAAGCGTACGATCACGCTGCTGATCATCGGCCTGATCCTGATCATCGCCATCGCCATTTACCTGCGATTCTTCCCGCCGGTATAGCAGCCGGCCAAACACCCGCCTGATATCATTCACCAATAAGCAGCACTTCGTTAGATTTGCTGCTTCTTTTCAATTGACGATATGCAACTAGCGCAACGCCTGGACAGGATCAAGGAACCACAGACCATAAAAATGGCCAAACTGGGACGGGAATTGAGGGCCCAGGGTGCCCAGATCATCGACCTGAGCCTGGGAGAACCTGACTTCAATACTCCCGAACATATCTGTAACGCAGCCACAGAAGCGATGAGCTGTGGGTTTACCAAATACACCCCTGTGGTGGGTATCCCGGAGCTCCGTCAGGCAATCAGCGCCAAGCTGAAAAGAGATAATAACCTCGACTACGCACCAGAAGAGATCATCGTATCTACCGGGGCCAAGCAATCATTGGCGAATGCCATTCTCTCCATTATCAACCCGGGCGATGAGGTGATCATTCCCACGCCTTACTGGGTAACTTACAGCGCACTGGTATCATTAGCTGAAGGTCGCCCTGTATTCCTTCCCTGCACGATCGGGGAAGATTTTAAGCTGGATCCCGGGCGACTGGAACAAGCGATCACTGACAAGACCAGATTGTTTATTTTCTCTTCTCCCTGCAACCCCTCAGGTAGTGTCTACAGCAGGGACGAGCTGGCAGGACTGGCAAAAGTGTTTCAGAAATATCCACAGGTGGCTATAATCAGCGATGAGATTTACGAATACATTAATTATGAAGGTCAGCACGAGAGCATCGCGCAGTTCTCTGAGCTGCGTGACCGAGTGATCATCGTCAATGGCATGTCGAAAGGCTTCGCCATGACCGGCTGGCGGCTGGGGTATATGGCCGGACCGAAGGAGCTGGTACAGGCCTGTGAAAAATTCCAGGGACAGTTCACCTCAGGAGCCAATTCCATAACACAACGTGCAGCGGTTGTCGCCCTCACGGGATCATTGGAATCCAGTCAGCGCATGACCCAGGCTTTCAAAGAACGCAGGGATTTTGTTCGTGATGCCCTGGCTGCAATTCCGGGTGTAAAGGTGAATAGTCCGAAGGGGGCATTCTATGCCTTCCCTGATATCAGTAGCTTTTTCGGGAAGACCGACGGTAAACGTGTCATCCAGAATGACGAAGACCTGTGTATGTATCTGCTTCACGAAGCTCATGTGAGCACCGTGAATGGCGATGCCTTTGGCAATAACCAATGCATCCGGATTTCCTTCGCCACGTCTATGGAGAACCTTCAGGAAGGAATGAAACGGATCGCAGCAGCATTAGGGAAATTGGATGCTGTAGAGACGTAGCATGCTACGTCTCAAAATCCAGCGGAGATCGTAGCACGCTACGTCTCTACGAACTATTGTACCCTCACCTCCAACTCGGCCATTTCAGGAATCATCTTAGCATAAACAGAATCCAGTGCGTCCGGGTTCCGCTTGTACCAGTTGAGGCTCTCGTCGAAAGTCGCCAGGTCGACATTATGGTGTTTCAAAATGGAATGATAAAACGCCGCTAAAGAATCGTGGTTACGTTCGTTGCCCCTGTGTGCGCTATCCCGGCGCATGACAATGCTATATACCTCAGCCACATGAATATCCGAAAGAATAGCCTGCATTTTGTCGGGTGAAAGCTGGGGTTGTTTTTCGGAGTCGCAGGCAGCGAATACGAATACCAGTAAAACAGTAGATAGAAATCGCTTCATCAGATTACTTATTGAGTGCCTGGTATTTGGTGGTATTGGGCACATCCATCTGGGACAGAAGAGGAATAAAAGTGGCGCGCTGCTCACGTGGCAGCGAACCTACGACTTTGACGATTTCATCAGTCTTGGCATTGAAGAAGAACTGGATCAATAACGAGCTGGGATTCGCATTGTTCACCTCGTGAAGGGTGGGAATACCCGCCACGATTTTCTGCCGCGCCTGCTCAGGTTTACTGTACATCATATCCAGACCTTCACGGTGATAGGTGTACCAGTAGTTGCGCACCTCAGAAAACCTGGGACTCAGTAGCTGATCGATCAGCCAGTAACGGTTCTTATTGCCTTCCACAGCCTTCCAGCCGCTGATACCGCTACCTTCCGGCGCGTTGTTCACCACGTTGAGTGCGCGCTTGAGATGAGCCGTACCACCCTCAGACTCAAAACTGTCATAATCAAGACCAAGAATGACGTAAGCGTAAAAAGCGAGGATGGCGGTGAGGTTGGAGGCCATAGGATCACTGCCAACTACCCTGTTATCCTCAAACTGCAGGGGCGTAAACTGGTTATAACGGAATACGAAATCCCGGTCGATATAATTAACCAGCGGACTATTATAATTGGAGTTATAGACCGGGCGGGAGGCCTGGATGCTGAGGGTGCCGTTATAGATCTCCTCTTCCGGATTCCTGCCGGTTAGATTAATGAGGATATTCACTTCAATCTTTTCATTGACATCAAAATTATCTGTAGTCCATTTCCTGGTGTTCAGAAAATCGCTGATGGACTTCTCCATAGTCGTGAAGACCTGCTTATCGACATTCTGAATGGCGGTGGAAAGGATCTTGACCTGGCAATTCAGTTCCTGAGCCATGGATGACACATTCACCGTCACGAGGACCACTATAACACTAAACAGTTTTCTCAACATGTCTCATTTCAAGTATAAAGTTCACAATAGCAGCGGCGGCTTCCTGTTTCGACTGAAGCGGCAGCTCCTGAAGGGTTCCGTTTCTCTGTACCAGGGTCACCTTATTGGTATCATGACCGAATCCGGCACCCTCATCCCGCAGGGAATTCAGCACGATCAGATCAGCATTTTTTCGCTCCAGTTTTTCAAGAGCATGCTGCTGTTCCTGATGAGTCTCCAGCGCAAAGCCCACCACCAACTGATCGGTCCGTTTCTGCGCTCCCAGGGTTGCCAGGATATCTTCTGTCTTCTTCAGTTGAATCTGTAACGCATCCCCCTGCTTTTTTATTTTCTCTGTAGAGCGGGTTTCTGGAGTATAGTCAGCTACGGCTGCTGCCAGGATGCTGATCGCCGCTTCTGGAAATACCTTCAGGCAGGACTCATACATCTCATGGGCACTCTCGACACGGATTACATCCACCCCCGGTTCAAAGACCTGCTGAGTAGTTGGCCCAAGCACCAGTTTCACGCGGGCGCCTTTACGGGCGAGCACCTGCGCGAGAGCGATACCCATCTTTCCGGTAGAAAAATTACCGATGTAGCGCACCGGATCAAGGCGTTCGTAGGTAGGTCCGGCGGTGACCAGTGCCGTTAGCCCCGCCAGTGGCCGGTAATGCCTGTCGCGAAGGAAACCGTTGATAAAATCCAGAATCTCTTCAGGTTCGGCCATACGCCCCTCCCCTACCAGCCCGCTGGCCAACTCGCCATGCCCCACCGGGATTACCGTATTTCCGTAAGTACGAAGCCGGTTCAGGTTGTTCCGGGTAGCGGGGTGCAGCCACATATCCTCATCCATGGCGGGCGCGATGAGCACCGGACAAGTGGCGGAAAGGTAGACGGCATTGACGAGATTGTCGCAAAGGCCGTTAGCCAGCTTTGCAAGCGAATTGGCACTACAGGGGGCTATCAGCATCAGATCTGCCCAGCGGCCCAGCTCCACATGATTGTTCCATTCAGCCCCATCGTTGACGTTACTATAAACAGGGTTCCTGGAAACAGTCGCCAGGCTGAGTGGTGTAACAAAATTACCGGCTGCCGCGGTCATCAGGACCCGTACCTCTGCCCCGGATTTAATGAGGAGGCGGACCAGCAGGGGCGTTTTATAGGCGGCGATGCTGCCGGTAACGGCAAGTATGATTTTTCGACCGTGCAATGTCATGTGGGACGCGGCTTTAGCCTATGCAAGTTACATGATTTTTAAAACCGGGTTTTGTTAATAAAGTCGTGTGCTGGTAAAGGTTAGCCGCTAATCTTGAGTCGTTAATTGGCTATTTACGCAGCAGGAAATGCAGCACCACATATGCGAGAACCGCGAGCAGGAGCACCACGAACACGGCTATGACCGCTGTGTATTGCTGACCCATCGGCCGGGTCTTCTTACGGTCGCGGGCAAAGAGCTGCTTTTGTAGCTGCTGATTGATCCGGTTTACTGAGTCTTTGGCCTCCTGGGGAACCATTTGTCGCAGCCCTTCAACAGCCTCACTTTCCAGCCCCTCCTCCGAAAGCCATTCCTCTACCTCACGCTGCTCTTCAGGCGATAGTCGCCCCTCCAGGTAGTCCTGTAGCTTCGAGGGGTCGAGGCCCTCACTATCGTGCTGCCATATGTCGCGGGACTGACTCATGTTTCTTTACCTAATCGTCTGAGCAGAATGTTTTTCAAGTTACGTTTTCCATTC
The DNA here is from genome assembly GCA_023409975.1 of Bacteroidota bacterium. Lineage (GTDB taxonomy): Bacteria > Bacteroidota > Bacteroidia > Chitinophagales > Chitinophagaceae > JAFIGV01. The sequence goes on from JAEYQO010000058.1 coordinate 9,579, forward strand.
TGGATGAAGCTTTTTACCTGCATAAAGCTATAGCCTGTCAGGTCCATGATCTGCTGGTAGGATTTCCGCTCAAGGTAGAACATCCTCAACGTTGTCTGCTGCTCTTCATTCAACTGGCCCAGCGCCTCATGCATCTGCCCAAGTGTGAAGTCCTTTTCTATGTGTTCTTCTATCCTATCAGGAACGGCAGGAACTGTTTGTAGCGCTTCCGGGGGAACCTGAAAAGTCTGATCCCGCAGGAGCTGCAAACAGTGGTTCCTGACCAGAATGTACAACCACCCTTTAAAATTATGTATCTCTCCATCGGGTAGTTTCGTAAGCGCCGTATAGAACACCTGCTGAACGGCATCCTGAGCCTGCTCACGGTCCTTCAGATACTTAAAGGCAACACCCAATAACAACAGCGTATACCGCTGCAATAACACACCGAGCCAGTTGTTATCCCCCGTATGCCGGAACCGTAGCAGCAGTTCCTCGTCGGAAAGGTTGTTATGTGTAGGATTACCCATGTACCTGACCTAAAATTAACGATCAGTGATGCACGATCAGCAACTCTGATAGAATAAAATAAGACCGGCATGCAAATACTTTATTCCGGCGTTTCTAAACGACTTGTTATTCAGTTACGAAAAACTAGTTAATGATGCGTCCAAACTTGTACTGACCGACGATGGGAGGCAACTTTGTGACATAATTTATAGCAAGAAGGATAAGGATAAGAGGCGCGCGCAGATGTTTAAACACAGTATCAAGCATGAAAAAGATCATAATCACTACTGCCACAGTCATTGGTTCAATTATAGGTGTTAAGGCGCAGAATACACAGAACGCCGCAACAACCAGCCAGCAAACAGTCAAACTTCAGCTCGCAAATGCACTGGACATCCAATTCGTGTCAGACAATAGCAGTACAGGGTCCACTGTGTATCTGCCGTTCACCAATTTCGAACATTATGCAAACGGCGTGGAAAGCGCTGATCAGGAAATAAGGGTCCGTTCGAATAAGAACTTCAACATCACGGTAAAAGCAAGTAGCCAGCATTTTAGCTATACGAATGGCAGCACCGTCCACCAGGTCATCATGCCGGTTACGATTCTGGGCATCTCAGTAACAGATAACAATACGGGAGGTCAGCCAGGACAGGGATTTGGGCCCGGCAACTTCAAATCTGTCAGAAGAAATGCTCAAACACTGATCAGCGGAGGGAATAGCGGTAACGAACAATCATTCTCCGTCAGGTATAAAGCAGATCCTGGCTTTAACTTCCCACCGGGCACCTATACCACAGACATCATCTACACCGCAACTCAACAATAGTCATAGCATCGTTACTAGTTTTCTCACCTCCCCGATGATATCTCTGCCCCGATATCCACATCCGACATCCGACCTCTGACATCCGACCTCTGACATCTAAAAAAAAGAACCCCGCACGGGGCTCTTTTTTCCTAAACCATGTCAATACTTCAATCAACGCTACTTTACAATCTTATGGCTTTGATGCCCCTCTGGTGTCGAAACACGAAGCATGTAAACACCCTGGCTCAAATGTCCCAGAGAGAGTACGGTCTTCTGACTTAACCCTTCCCTGCTGTAAACCACCCGGCCGGTTTGATCGAAAATCGTCAGTATTGCAACTCCGAGTTTCGACTGATCTGCCGAAAGTTCCACTGTGACCTGATCGTCGAAAGGCACAGGATGAATTTTCGTTTGCAGACCCGTCAGCTCCTCGACACTATTGACGATAACGTAAACAGAATCGGAGGTAGCGCTGCAGGGGCCATTTGAAACCGTTACGGTGTACCAACCCGTTACAGTTGCAGTATGAATGGTTCCAGTGGCACCTGGCATGGGAACCCCGCTGAGGTTCCACTGGTTATTATTGGCGGAACTGGATTCCAGGAAAACGCCATTTACGGTAACGATAGGTTTGGCAACGGTATCAGCAACTGTTACCGTGATAGTGCTGCAGGGGCCGGACTGTACGCAGCCACCCATGCCGCGCACGTAGTAAGTCGTCGTATCAAGTGGATGAACTGTGATGGATGTACCCGAATCGACCAGGGTGCCACCACAGCTTCCTGTGTACCAATACCATTCAGAAGCATCGAACAGGGTTCCGGTGAGTATCAGGGTGGTGGAATCACCATAACAGAGATTCAGGTTGGACGCAGTGAGGGTACTAAGCTCGGGACCGTTACAAAGGGTATATTTCATCACACTGGTCTTGCCACTGTTAGCCTGATCGAAATACACCACATAAGGATTTCCGATCGCGTCCATTGCCAGACCCAGATGAGCAGCCGTGGAAGGAGTAAAACCGGGCGTGCCTACATCGATCCAGTTGGTACCGTCCCATTTCATGACTACGGCCTTCTGACCCAGCATCTGGTCCATAAATGCCACGTACGGTGTATCGTTAGCACCAAAAGCGATAGTTGCGAACTGAGCGATGCCGGTATTGAAGCTTGCAGGACCTACCAGGGCCCAATTGCTACCATCGAACTGATGTACCGAGACCTTAGGGCCCATCGGAGCAGGATTCCAGTAAGTAATGTAGGGCACATTGGCACTGTTAAACTTCAGGTTCAGCTCCATAGCCGAACCCATAGGCTGCGAAAGGAAGGCGGCACCCACATTCTGCCAGGTCACACCATCGTATTTTTTTACGACAACCTGTCCCATACCATTCTTACAAGCCACATAAAGCGTATCGTTGGCATCTACTGCCGCAGTGGCAAAGCCCGCATTACCGGTCACCACAGGTGAACCGCCCAGATCAACCCAATTGGTACCATCCCAGGTTTTCACAAATAAAGAACCGCCGTTGATACTGTTATCGATGTAAACCAGATAGGGCGTGCCTGCTGAATTGACTTTAATATTCGAATACTGACATTCTCCGGTAGAAATATTGGTGCCCATACTTACCCACGAAGAACCGTCATACCGCATCACCGAGGCACGCGACATGGAATTACCGTCAGCAAATGAGAAATAGATGTTATTGTTGGGGGCCAGGCAGAAATTGCTATGATGAGCCATCCCCGGTGTGAAACCTGCGGTACCGACAGCGTTCCACGTCGTACCATCGAATTTCATTACAGTGCCCTGTCCGCCAGTAAGCCCCTCATCATTAAAGCTTACGTAGAGCGTATCATTATCGTCGAACTCGAGCTGTTGCCAGTTACTGAGTCCGCCCGGCGAAAAACCGGCGGATCCGACATTGGTCCACTGGGACTGAGCCTCCGTGAACACCATTGTAGCTGCGAGCAACGCCAACGGAAAGGGTCTGAAAAGTGTCATTAGTTTCATAAACCATTAATTTATTTGAATTGAAAAAGCAGAAGCTTAATTTGTGTCAACAGTTAACCCTTACCAGAAGGGGTCGCATGCTGATTTCCAAAGATATATATATGGATCAGCCAGACTTTTTCGGAAATCACTGATATTATAATCTATAATCTGAGAGCATACTGAGGATGAGGCGCCTGTTTTTGATCATTTGCTGTCTATGTTTGATTGAACTACCGTTGGCACGTTCGCAGGAGGTTCGCTCCGCAGTATTCGACACCAGTCTCGTCGCGGAACGAATAGCGGCTGCAAAACAACTCAGCAGCAGTCAGGCCGACAGCGCCATCCTGCTGCTGGAAAACACGTTGACGACCAGCGCCGAGATTCATTACCTGAGGGGTGTTATCCAATCCATTCAGCAACTGGGGCGTCTCTACACAGACCTCGGCAGGTATGAAGAATGCAAGGAACGCTTTCTGCAGCAACTGGCCATCTGCGGCAGACCAGGACCACTGATCAGCGCCGTGCCGGTCTTACTGAATGGCCTGGGGAATCTTTATAAGCTCGAAGGCAATTATGAAGAAGCCGCAAAATCCTATTACAGGGCCATCGACGTAGCCCGGCAACTACAAGTGCATTCCTCCGGAAGCGTTTATAACAATCTCGCGGCAGTCCTCCATTTTCTTCAGCAGTCAAACGAAGCGCTACAGGCTCTTGATCAGGCTGAGGCACTGGCAAAGCTGAGCGGGGATTATGACCTGATCGCCTCCATCCATACCAATCGTGGCCTCGTGTATAAGGACCGGAACATGCCGGACAGCAGCATGCATTTCTTCCATAAGGCCCTGGAACTGGCCAGGGAACATAATAACGAAACGACTGTATTCACCACCCTGACCAATATGGCGCAGACGAGCCTGAAGAAGGGCGCAGCCCAACAGGCCTTACAATATCTGCTGGAGGGCCAGCAAATAAACGCCTCCATCAACCCTTTCTACAAGCTGGTGGCACTGGAAACGATTGCTTTGAGCTATGAACACCTCGAACAGCCGGATAAGGCGCTGGAGTTCTACCATTCAGGACTGGAGACCGCCAGGATGCTGAATCTTAATGAGAATGTCATGAGCATTTCAGAGAAGCTCGCCACACTATATTTTGATAGGAAGGAGCCATCAAAAGCCTATGCGCTGCTGAAGGAAAGCCTGCAGCTCCGTGATAGCTTTCAGAACCGCCAGGCCATGGCCCGCATCTCCCAGCTCGGCTTTCGTTACCGGATGGCGGAACAGGAGAAAGAACTGATGCATCAGCAGTTGCTGATCTCTGAACAACAAGCCTTCCTGAAAAAGAAAAACCTCTGGCTGGCACTGTCTACCGGTGGTGCCCTGATCCTCGGCTTATTGCTGATCCTGAGCTATACCTGGTACCGGAACAAACGGAGGCTCCAGCAGAAGCAGATCCAGTTGCTGGAGCAGGAACAGACGCTGATGCGACGGAGCCAGGAAATTGAAAAGCTGAAAGCCACCATGCGTGGTGAGGAACGGGAGCGGCAGCGACTGGCACAGGAACTTCACGATGGCATCGGTGGTATGCTGACCGCCATCCACATGAATCTGAAAGCGCTGCAGGCGAAGGGAAAGGACGATCCCGAGCTGAACGCCATCACGAAAATGGTTTCCGAAACTTCTCAGGAAGTGCGGGAGACCGCTCACAACCTCATGCCGGGCTTGCTGATCAACCATCACCTGGGTGAGGCGCTACACCTGTATTTCGACCACCTGCACAGTCCGGGACTGTCCATCCACCTGCAGATACACGGCCCGGCAGAGCAGGTAGACCACCACCTTTCCCTGACCGTTTTCAGGATCATCCAGGAACTGCTGCAGAACATCATCAAACATTCGGAAGCCAGTGTGGCAGAAGTACAGCTCCGCATTGTAGAAGACAGGCTCATCCTGAATGTGGAGGACAATGGCAAAGGTTTTGAAAGGAAAGAAACGCAAACCGGAATCGGACTGGAAAACGTCACCTCCCGCATACAGACCGCCGGAGGCTATTGTTCTATCGAGTCCTCACCCGGCATGGGCACCACCATACATATCGAACTCAGTCTGAAAGAAAATACCGGCATTCTATATGAAGACACGTTTAGCCATAGCTGATGACCATCCCATGATCATCAGCGGCATTCAGAACATGCTGCACCAGTTTCCCGCGTTCCAGATCGCCGGAACCTATTCTTCAGGAACGGACCTGCTTAAAGGTTTGCAGCAGGATCTCCCGGACCTGCTGTTGCTGGATATTAACCTGTCTGACACCACCGCCGATAAACTGGTGCCATTGATACTCCGCCAGGCGCCGGAACTTAAGATCCTGATCCTGACAAATCTGAGCAGCAGCCTCTACCTGCATAATCTGTTGCGGATGGGTGTGCAGGGCTATATCCTGAAAACCGCCGATCCACAGTCGCTGGCCGCTGCAATAGAATCGGTAACAAATGGCGGTCAATATATCGATCCTTCAATGGAAGAAAAGTACCGCAGTTTTGCCGTGCGCGCCAGGAAAGAGGCAGCCCTGAAACCAGCATTAACGCTGAAAGAAAAAGAAATACTTAAACTGACGGTGGAGGGCTGCACCATCCAGGAGATTTCAGAAAGGCTATTCATTGGCCTCAGGACTGTAGAATACTACCGTTCCAATATCTTTCTGAAACTGGAAGTGAAGAATATGGCCGCCCTGATCAAGAAGTCGCTGGAGTTGGGACTTGCGGACTGAAACAAGTCATTAATATTGAATTGTGCATGGAGCAAGATTCTCAAGCCAATGGCTCCCAACACTTAACTTTTGTCACAATTAGGTAAAGTTACATCAACCTTTCCGAAATCAGAAACGGGCGGCGAATACTCCTTCCTTGTCGATTTCGATTATACAACTCTAACGATACGACCTTTATATATTGTCATTAAAAATATCGTGAAATTACGCACCCTTTTATACGTGATTTTACCTATTGCGACGACAGACTAGGTTACATATCTTCATACCAAAATTGCTGTTATGCGTTGGTTGATATTGTTGATTTTTACAGGTTGTTCTTTCGGTGCCAAAGCTCAATATCAATCTTTTTTTGGAGAAACCAGTACAAGCTGGACAGCTGTAGGCGGAGCATTTAACACCAATGAATGGACCGACAGCGCGGCTTACGAAAAGGATACATTGATAGCCGGGATGTCCTATCAAAAGATAAGCAGATGGCGAGCCTATCCCGACAATCTGTATGTTCACGATTTGTTTTTTAGAGAGGATACCACTGTAGGAAAACTATGGCGTCGGTTTCATCCTGACTCCACAGACGAATTAATTGTTGATCTTTCTTTAAATGTCGGTGGACAGTTCATAAATCCTATCAACAACACGACGATTTTGACCGTAGATTCCGTCTATTATGTTAACTCTCGAAAACATGTACGGTTAAATACCCAGTTCAACCTAATTAGGTTTGAATTCATAGAAGGTGTAGGGCCGAATGTAGGACCTCTGTATTCAACAGGACTTATCCTTTTGTGTCAATACAAAGACAGCATTCTAAACTACGTTTTAAATATTCCGCAATACCCCGGAATATGTAATGTCCACTCGTTAACGAGTGTTGACGAGCTCTTGTACCTAGGAATGAGCGTCTATCCAAACCCAACGAGAGGCTTAGTGAAAATCGAAACGCGCCAAAAGCAAAAGGGTTTAAAGGTTTACCTACATGATCCAATAGGGCGGCAGTTATTGGAGAGTGACTGTTTAGCCGGAGGTCGTTGTGAAATTGATTTAAGTCAGTTTTCTCCAGGCATTCTTCTGTTAACCATCCGGAATCGCAGTAACGTTATTGTAAGACAAGAAAAGGTCTTCGTAAACTAGCCAGTAACTAAAACAATAAATATGAAAAAACAATTGAATAAGCACCAGTTGGTGCTTACTGGACTTTTATTGCTGTTACAATTGTTTCCAAATAGCGATGCGAGGGCCCAAGGTAACGGTTTTCTTACTGTCCAACCGAGCACTGAAAACGCAATGCCCAATCCTACTGGCGCAACCTTTACAAATGATCAAACGATCAACAATGTTTTCGCTCAGTATGGGGTAATAAGCTACCGCCAACGATTTCCAGGCGCTAAAACACCTCGTGTTGCAAATAAGTATGCAATTCATGCTACGGGCAATCTAGATAGCTTAAAAGCTAGTCTTGAAACTACTGAGAAATTTTATGAAATCACACTTACGGCCCCTGGCGTACCGAACTGTGCAAATCCTCAACCTCCAGTCAATGACTCCATTTTTGCCAACTACGTGCTCCCTGCGTGGAATTTAGAGATGATTGGTGCCAGGTGCGCCTGGAACATCACCAAAGGTGATTCAAATATTGTCATCGCCGTTGTCGATACTGAATTTGACACTACCCATGAAGATCTTAGAGGAAAAATTATATCTGTTTGGGACCCCGCTCCTACCATTCCTCCTTTCGCCTTACATGGCACGAAAGTAAGCGGCGTAATTACTGCGAGATCTAATAATGAAGTTGGTATTGCCTCGGTTGGACACCATCTTAGTGTGGCCGGTTATAAAACGACAGCCTCAGGCGATACAGATATTGGAGATCTAATCTGGGCAGCATTTAGCGATAGGCGACGTATCATTAGTGTGAGCATGTCTTATACCCAACTTGACTCATTCGACGCTGAAGAAGTAACGAATGAAGGAACAATCCTGGTTCTGTCGGCCGGCAATAATCCAAGCGTCACCCAACATACGGATATTGCATATGTTCCTGGTGTGATAACAGTAAGCGGCATAGATAGTTTTGGTAACGTTGGCACTACTAATCTGTCCCGTAATCAATGGGTCGATATTTGTGCTCCTTCCGTGCATATCGCTACAACAGACACCGGCAATAGATACGTAATTACAGGACCCAATACATCGATTGCAGCTCCGCAGGTCGCTGCTGTAGCAGGACTGATTTTGTCCGTAAACCCATGTCTGACACCTCCAGAAGTCGAACACATTATCAAGTCTACTGCAGAACCAATCTGGGATGCCGCAAGTTTCCCCGGACAATTAGGGAGTGGACGGGTATACGCCTATGGAGCCGTGCTACTTGCTCAAACCTACAGACATCACATCACTTCTGACACCACCTGGACCGGAATCGTTAGATGTGGTGCGGATATCGTCATTGATTCGGGGGCGACGCTTACCATTGTTGATACCGTGATGATGGGCTGCATTAATCGTTTAGAGGTTTTACCAGGTGGTAAGCTGGTCGTAGACGGAGGGTATATTACAACATTGCCTTACAACAGAGAAGGCATGTGGCAGGGGATTGATGCAGTGGGCGACCCTTCAAAACCCCAGACACCACAGTTCCAGGGTGTAGTTGAAATTAAAAATGGCGCAGTGGTGGAAAACGCACGTCGTGCTTTCAGGAATTACAGGAAGGATGATTATCATTCAGGTGGTGGCATTCTGCTGGCCAGTAACAGTACTTTCCGAAACAATCGCAAATCGCTCGAGTTTATTACATACTATAACATAAACTATCTCGGTGATACGATAGGCGACAGGAGTAGAATTGTGCAATGCAGCTTTGAGGTCGATTCTAATTATCCAGGCAATGCCATCAACTATCCTTTCGACTGCCATGCGTCCCTCTGGCAGGTCGATGGCGTCCGTTTCGAAGGTTGTAGTTTTACTAATAACGGGATAGGTATTAGCAAAGAAGTGGGCTCAGGTATCTATACATATCGTGCCGGCTACCAGGTTGTTCCTTATTGCCCTACCCCTTACGGTAATTATCCCTGCTCAGGCATTACAAGGAGCTATTTCGAAGGGTTCAGAACAGGCATTCATGCGTCTGATGCACTTACAGATGATCTAAGGGCTGTCAATGTAGAGGCTGCTGATTTTGTTAATAATTCGATTGGGGTTTATGTCGAAGGTGGTGTAAATATTTCTGTAACCCGATCTGATTTCCAGCTCGGCGACGGCAAACCCATTGGTAATAGCTGCTACGATAATATTGGTATCAATACCGCAGGTGTCAGACAGTTCAATATCAAGGAAAATTCTTTTAATGCGAACTCAGGTCAGTCGAACATAAACATTGGCGTTTACACTTCAAATTCTGTTCTCGGCAATGGGTCTGGTCAAACAAATACAATCTATAAAAACACCTTCGAAAACCTGACGAAAGCCTGCTGGGCAGCTAATCGTAACCGAACGTCATTTCCACAATTCGGTTCGCCACTTCTGCCTGCTGGCTTATTCTATGAATGTAATACGTTTTACAACAATGAGAAAGCAATATTTATAACAGCTTCAGGTATTTCAGGTTCAACGGGCCAGGGAATTCTTGGTGGACGAGGAAACATCTTCGATCAAAACATAGTAGACATAGAAAATCAAGGTTCACATTTTTATTATAGTCACGATGGCGGCTCCACACAACCTCAGATTATTGGTGACATCACTCTAACTTCAGGGGCAGTTAATTGTGGGTCAGGTCTTTCAAGTTTTGGTGTGGTATTCGATGATCCTGAGTTGTTTGGAGAACTCCTTTCTGATCTTCCTGATTTACGTCTTCGTCTGGCTAACGGGTTAGACTATCTTTCCGGAGCTATTGATGGGGGTGACATAGAGGCATTATTCGATGATTTTATGTCACAGACTAACCATGTTCAATTTCTTGAAGATCATTCACCATACTTGTCGGGTAGTTTTCTAAGGATGGTTGCACAAGAGCAGGTACTCCGTGAAGGCGAGCTTCGGTCAGTACTTATTAGTAATCCTGATGCCCTACGGGTACCCGGCTACCTTGAATCACTGCTAGCTGATCACCTCATTGACCAATCGCAACTTGAATATATAAAAGAAGCTATTGCAGGTGTTACTACAGAGCTCACAGATTCCATACAGTCAGTCACCTACGCTAATCTGGATTTAGCGGTCGCATATAGGAAGCTTGTGACACATATAAAGAATGACAGCCTTCATCAATATCGGGATAGCATAATTGCATGGCTTAATCAAACAGACGGTCTGGCAGCAGGATACGATCTCATCGGTGCCTGGTTGGGCAAAAAGCAGTACGCAAATGCCATTAGCATCCTCGCAGAGCTTCCTGGTGTATATTCAATGACGGCTGCTGATTCGATAGAGTACTTCGCATTTAAAACCATTTTTGATGTACAATATGCACTCGACACCTCAGGAAGACACCATACTGAACTGACCGATCTGGAGCGTAGCACCGTGGTTGACGTATCTCAAAACAATCCTGCGAGCTGGATAGAGGATATAGCCCACACGAATACCAGTCCACATACACCCGCGGCCAATTGTTATTGGGTTTACGAAAGCCTGAGGAAGACTAAAGAACCTGCCGAAAATGAAAAACCGGAGGGAGAAACATCACAGGTCGGAAATGTCATCGTATATCCAAACCCTGCCAGTCATCAGGTAACCTTCCGATACGGACCTGTTCCTGAAACAAAAGACCTGAAACTCTCGATCACGAGCTCAACTGGAGTAACAATATTCCAGGCTCCTCTGCCATACCAGCAAGGAGAAATGAGCTGGAATACACGGTCCATTCCTCCAGGATACTATATCTATCATATAGTTGATGGCAAAAGAAAAGTTGCGACCGGCAGAGTCGTTATCGTGAAGTAGGGTCTATTGGACAGGGCAACTATGGGTGACAGGGAGGCTGCCTCTAATCGAGACAGTCTCCCTTTTTAACCGCCATTTAGCGAACAGCCACGGACTAGCCACGACCATTTCGAAAGCGAGGGGCCCGTATGGGGTACAGGCAGCCCCAGGTCTGGATCTGAGTTGTGTTTCGGCCAGGTTCCTCGTCACTTATCACCTTATTAATCCCCTACCTATTGATCCTGTACCTACTTTTACCTATTGTGGAGTATAGCAACGATATATATCTTCATACAAAATTTGTGTTTATGCGTTCATTATTCCATAGATCATGCTTCATAGTAATTCTTCTTTTGGCCACCTCCTTGCTAGTTCCTGTAAGCCATTTTGCGCAGCATAAATACATACCTATTCCCGAAGATAGCGCAGTCTGGATCACAGTTGTGGAAGACTGGCATGAAAGCGATCCGTCTAATCCCCCACATACTTTTTACTATTCAGCAGGATTTACAGAAGGCAAAGACACAGTAATTAACGGGATTCGTTACTTCTGCTACCATGGTGAGTGGGACAATTCGGCCATGCCTCCTCCGATCGGCGGAAATTCCGCCTACTACGGAGAATGGATGGTACAGGATACGATTGCTAAAAAAGTTTGGACGGTTCGATACAAGGGAAATCCCTCAAAATTGGAACTGATCTACGATTTTTCTCTGAACATCGGAGATACGATTACAGACCCTGATTTCTTTTTTTTTACAACCCATATATCCCCATACAGGGCCTGGGTTGAAGATATTGATAGCGTATTTTGGAACGATGGGACCTGGCGCTACCGCTGGTTCATAAAGTCTGACTTGAATAGTCCGTGGGCTCCACCTGCGCAGGCTGTTCAAATTGAAGGCATGGGGTACACCACTGGTTTTTTGGAATTTCCCATGCTGGAAAGTATTGGATTGATAAGTTTGACATTTCGGTTGACCTGCTTCCGCCATAAAAATCAATGGTTATACCATGAGCCTAATCCCTGGAATTACGACTGCGATAGTATGCTGGCGCGGAATATGATCACTGATGTGAGAACAATTAGCAGCAGGAACGAACTGGAGGCACCGATGTTATATCCGAACCCTGTCAGGGCAGAAGGAAAAATCTGGCTGAACAGTTATGCAGGTAAGCCGGGAGAACAACTACAACTGGTGATTTTCAATGTCACAGGTCAAACCATTGCCAGTCACAAGATCACACCAGGTTCACCCATCGATCTGCAGCGGTTCACTTTAACACCCGGACTATATCTATTCATTGTAAAGGATGAAAACTCCAGAGCAAGAGTTATTGATAAAATCCACATAAATTAACATCCAGGTTAAACCCGAGAATAGCTACGTTTACTATTTAAAGGCCTGGCATCAAACTTAACTGCGGCCTTCCTTCCATGGTGGATTTCGATGATCTCACGACCCATAATCAGTATATTATAACATACTTTTTCCGCCAAAATGCCTATATTGCCTATTATAACAGGCAGGAATGTTTGGCAATATCACAATAAAAGAAGTAAAAAAGCAGCTAGGCGCACTGGTTAGGCTACTCAGAAAACGCGAAAATCTTAGCCAGGAAGAATTAGCGGAAAAGCTCGGATTGTCCAGGCTTACCATTCAGCAACTGGAAGCAGGAAAGAACCCTACAATAGAAACCGTTCTGAAAGTTTTGCAGCATTTTGACCTGCTGGAAGACTTTAGCCGATACATAGACGGTCATTCTAATAACATTGATATGGATTCACTTTACTGATATGTCAAAGAATAACTTAATAAACCTTTATTGTTTCGACCAGGAGATTGGCAGACTCAGCTATGATGAAAACAGAAGTGCTTCCTTTTTCCAGTACAATCCGGCATTCCTGGAGCTGGGATTGTTTACCAACCTGTTTCCGCTGATTATTAAGAGGATCAGGCAGACTCAGGTATTTGATAAATATAATAATGGTACCTTTCGGGGGCTGCCGCCGATGATTGCAGACTCGTTGCCCGATCTTTTCGGCAACATAATCTTCAAAGCATGGATAGAAAGTACGAACCGCCAGTTCGAGAAAGTGTCTGTTCTGGAGCAACTGGCCTATGTAGGCAAAAGAGGTATGGGTGCGCTGGAGTATCTGCCGAGCAAGGAATTAGGTGCGACAGACTCCATTGATATATCTGAGATAACGGAAGTGGTAAGGCAGGTATTGAACAATAAAACAGGCACAAACGCATCTTCATTGGATCACGCCTCCCTGCTGAACATATTTAAGATAGGCACTTCAGCCGGCGGGATGAGACCTAAAATACTTATCTCGGAGCATGTTTCTACCGGTGAGATCATACCGGGAGATCTTGTAACCTCAGCAGACTATAATCACTACCTGATTAAACTGGATCTCGAACAGTCTACCTATAGTAGAGAAATGATTGAATATTCCTATTACCTGGCTGCCACAATGGCCGGTATAGTGATGATGCCGTCTAAAATGATCGAAGGGCGGCATTTTGCCACGGTAAGGTTCGACCGGCAGCAGGGTAAAAAAAGACATGCATTAACTGCTACGGGTATAGCCGGACTGGACTATAATGACCCGAAGGTATCCAATTATGAACAGCTTTTCGATCTCGCTTTATTTTTGAAAGTGCCTCACCGGGATATGGAGCAGCTATTCCGGAGAATGGTGTTCAATTTGGTCTTTGCCAATCACGATGACCATTTAAAAAACCATGCGTTCATCTATGATGAAGAAGAGGACAGCTGGCAACTCGCCCCTGCTTACGATCTTACATATTCTCTCAACCCTGAAATTAATTTCAAAACCAGATCCCGCGCTTTATCCGTTAATGGCAAACGAATAGCTATCACCATCGATGACCTGCTGATAATCGCAGATAATTACACAATTAAAAATCCAAAGAAAATCATATCGGAGGTGAACGACGTGAAAGATTCCTGGGTCGGCATTGCAAAAGAGCTGGCGATCCCAGAGCATATTATCAACACCATGATCAAGAACTTTTGGGAGGTGCCCTTTCAATAGTTAAGCACCCATCACCCGGGCATCCCTTCGCTTTTCACCAGCCTGCAGCCAGCGACTACCCACGATCCGCTATCTTTGCACCATATGGGAAAAGTAGCCATCAACCTCGTCACAGGAAGTCTGCAGCAAAAGGAAACGATCGTGGGAATTGACCTCGGCACTACCAACAGCCTTATCGCTATCGTACACCCTGACACCAAACAACCCATGGCACTCAAGGAGGTCGACGGTCTGACACTGGTACCCTCTATCATACACTTCGATGAGTATGGTAATCCGCTGGTTGGGGCTCTGGCCAAAGAGCGCCTTGTAAGCGCCCCGGAACGGACCATTTATTCTGTAAAACGCCTGATGGGTAAATCCTATAATGACGTTCAGGACCATGCTGGCCTCTTCGCCTACCAGGTGATCGATGATGATACAGAATCTCTGGTAAAGATCAGGATCAATGACCGCTTCTACACCCCCATAGAACTTTCAGGCGAGATCCTCCGGGAGCTGAAACACCGTGCCGAACATATTCTCAAAACACCGGTGAACAAAGCGGTGATCACGGTGCCCGCCTACTTTAATGATGCGCAGCGCCAGGCAACCAGAGACGCTGGCAAACTGGCCGGGCTGGATGTACTGCGTATAGTCAACGAACCCACCGCCGCAAGCCTCGCGTATGGCCTGGGAGCTAAACCCGATGAGGAAAAAACCATAGCAGTGTACGATCTGGGAGGTGGCACCTTCGACGTATCCATCCTCCATATTACGAATGGGATCTTCGAAGTTCTGTCAACACATGGTGACACTTACCTCGGAGGAGACGATATGGACCGGGCACTCGTCGACTTCTGGCAGCAACAGCTTCAACCGGAAGCTTCACAGCTCCAGGACAAAAGCTATATCCAGGAACTCCGCCTTCTGGCAGAAGCAGCAAAAAAGCATCTGTCATCCAACGATCATTTCGAAGGAAACATCGCAGACCGCAAGGTCAGTGTTAGCCGTCAGCAGTTTGATGAACTGATAGAACCCCTGGTCGCCCGCACGATCTCCAGTTGCCGCCAGGCCATGCAGGACGCCGGACTTCAACCCTCTGCGATCGACGCTGTAGTGATGGTGGGTGGGTCTACAAGAGTACCACTGGTGAAACAGAGAGTACAGGAGTTTTTCGGCCGCGAAGTATTCGACCAGCTCAATCCTGATGAGGTAGTAGCCCTCGGCGCTGCGGTTCAGGCAGATATTCTGGCTGGTAACAATACGGATATGTTGCTGCTGGATGTCACGCCGCTCTCACTTGGCATTGAAACCATGGGAGGGCTGATGGATGTATTGATTCCAAGAAATTCCAAAATCCCTAATAAGGCCAGCAGACAGTACACCACGCAGAAGGACGGACAGTCCGGTATGCGGATATCGGTCTACCAGGGGGAGCGCGATCTGGTAAAGGACAACCGTAAGCTATCGGAGTTCAGCCTCACAGGCATCCCCGGTATGCCCGCAGGGCTGCCGAAAGTAGAAGTAAGTTTCCTGATAGATGCCGATGGCATTCTGAAAGTTAGCGCAACAGAACTCAGAAGCGGCGTCGCTCAGAGCATTGAGGTGAAGCCGCAGTATGGCCTTACTGACGAGGAGGTGGAATCCATGCTGATGGATTCGATCACACATGCAAAGGAAGATATTCAGACACGCGCACTGGTAGAGGCTACGGCGGAAGCAGAGCAGATGCTATCGACTACAGAACGATTCCTGGAAAAGCACCGCGACTACCTGGAAGATGAGGAGATCAGAGCCACATTGGGACAGATGGACCTTGTGCGAAACGCCATAGAGGCTAAGGATAAGGACAGGATACAGAAAGAGACCGAGCAGCTCAACGAAATCTCCCGGCCTTACGCCGAACGCGTCATGGATGCCGCACTGAAGGACGCTATGAAAGGAAAGAAAATTCTTTAGCAGGGCCAGACATCACCCGTCAGTCAGGGACAACAGAAGGGCAAAACAGATCATAAAAAAATCCGTGTGAACGGTAAACACGCGGTGGAGCGGCGGAGAAGACACGGCCGGGTAATAACGATGGTATAAAGCTGGTATAAGACTCAACCAACTGAACCAGGACCCTGGATTGGCCAGCGAGCAGCTTTCATTTGTCATTAAGTCCGTTTATTTAAAGACCTAGCTGACCCCTGCAACGTCTCTACACGTGGCATGCACAACCATCAACCATCAACCATCAACTAAATAAACTTATTATCCTTCGCCATCTTGATAGCATCCGCCTTGGAATGCACGTCAAGCTTGTGGTAGATGTTCTTGATATGGGACTTAACCGTTTCGAGATCAATAAAAAGCTCTTCTGCAATACGCTTCCTGCTCTTGCCGGTCGCGATCTGCTCCAGAATTTCCGTTTCCCTTCTCGTTAGTGGCGATTGCTCATTCCGTTTGAAGGAGGAGATCACCATCCTTGCGATATGGGCACTCATCGGACCGCCCCCCTCCATCACCTCATGAATAGCGCTGATGATCTTCTCCGGCGGAGTGTTCTTCGTCAGATAACCTGAAGCTCCATTTCCGAGTGCTCTGAATATCTGCTGCTCCTGTTCGTAAACGGTCAGCATGAGAATATAGGTTTCGGGAAGGAGCTTCTTTAGTTTGGGAATGGCATCCAAACCATTCGTTCCAGGCATCTCGATATCCAGCAGGATCACATCCGGATCGTCCTGAACGATCTTCCGGGCTGCATCTTCAAAACTTCGGTAACTGCTGACTACCTGGTATCCTTCAGTGTTATCAATCAGGTAAGCAAAACCCTCGCGGATGGTTTCATCATCTTCTATGAGCGAGACGCGGATGTCGAGATTACGGGCCATGTCTGGTGTTTTGCTAAAGTTCCGAATGTTTTACGATTCGTCCATCACCCGTGAAGGGGTAGCTTTACCCCCTACTCTTTCGGAAGCTTGTGCTCAAACTTATCATTGGGGATTTTGAAGGTCAGCGTTATGATCGTTCCCTTATCCTTCTCAGAATCGATATAGAGCCGGCCATTGATCCTTTTAGCCCGCGTATGCATATTATCGATCCCATGCCCCTTCTTCACATAATGTAAATCAAACCCAACCCCGTAATCCATCAGCTTCAACTGCAACACATTGTCCTTTCGCAGCCAGGCCTCCATCTTGATCTTTTTCGCATTGGAGTATTTCAGTGAGTTGTTCAGCGCTTCTTTAAAGATCATGATCAGGTTGCGACTAACATCCAGCGGCAGAACATGCTTTTTCCATTCTTCGTCTGTACCAAGAAAATTGAATTCTACCTCGGTATCCTGAAACAATTCAAACCCAAAGTCCCGGATCCGGTGAAGGATCTCATAAAGATTATCGTTTGATGGCTTTAGCGACCAAAGGATATCCCGGGTACCGCTATAAAGCTGAGAGGTATTTTCCTGTATCTTCTCTATGATTCTGTTGGTCTCTGGTGTCGGTGCCACTATCTTCGACTTCAGCACATTCGTGAGCACATTGATTCTCGTGAGCCTGTTGCCTACTTCATCATGAAAATCTTCTGCGGTACGCTGACGCACCTTGCTTTGCTCTTCCTTTCTCAACCGTTCCAGTAGCCGGATGCGGTTCTGTTTCTTCAGATTGGCGAGGTATTGTATGGTGACTCCCAGGAGGATACAGCCCAGCAGTATCAGCAGCCGGAACCAGTTCGTTTTATGGAATGGTGTAATGATCTCAAATGGATACCGCAACTCTTTGGGCTGTGCTGAAGAACCCCAGGCAATAGCCTGAACTCTCAGAACATAATTTCCCGGAGGAAGAGCCGAGAATGTCACAGTATTTGTTGTGGACCAGTCTGACCAGGGGACATCAAGTCCTTCAATCTGGTAGCGGTATTTAATCTGTTCATTGCTGCTCAGTGAAATGGCCTGAAAGGTAAACGAGATATGGTTTTTCTTATACGGCAGCTTCAGGCCGTAGGGTACCTGATACCACACATCAGTGCTATCAGAATAATCTGCGGGTATGGAAGGTTCGCCGGGAAGCTTCACGGACTGGAGCATAATGCTCGCAGGTTGCGGCTCAACGAGGTTGCGCTGAGGCTTGTACTGGAGTGCGCCGTTAGTAGTACCAAACCAGATACTGCCATCCGGCATTCGCAGAATAGCATTGTGATTGCTTTCCATGCCCCTCATACCATGGCCTTTGCCATAGAAGTAAACAGAGGGCTCCGCCTTGTCGTTCAAAGAAATCCGGTGAATACCATAGCCGGTTCCCGCCCAGATATCTCCCGCTTCATCCGTAATAATATTATAGATGAAGTCTGACTGTAATCCATTCGATTGATTGATGACAACAGTTCTGCGCGTATCCAGATGATAGGCAATGATGCCATTGTCACTGGTTCCTACCCATAACTCCCGCCCCCTCTTTGTGAAGCACTGCGCAGAAAAGCTGTCCAGCGCCGTGCCTGTAACGAAAGGCGATACAGACCCACCGGCCCATAGCGAAAGCCCCTTTGTAGTAGCTATCAGCACACTATCATCCCCCAACTGGATAAAGGCCTGAGCGACCAGGACATCCTGCAGCACTTTTTCAAAGGTTCGGCCATTGTATAGCATGGCCCCGTTGGAACTCCCGATCCAGAGGCGTTCCTTATCGTCCTTATATATTGCGGCAATGGAGTTCGACAGAAGCCGTCCGTCTGCGGTGCTATAATGAAAGAACCATCTACCGTTATACCGCCAGAGACCCGCATTGCGGGTGCCGATCCATAGACTTCCGTTACGGTATCGAAGCGCGGTGATGACCGGTGTGGTGGTCGTGGGAAGATGTAACTGTCCGATAAGGCCGTTCTCGAAATAATAGAGTCCCGCATCATATGTACCAAAGTACACTCTGCCGGCGCCATCCCATTCTATACTAGTCACCTGACCACTACCCAGTCCGGTCGATTCATCGATCACTGTGAATTGGGTACCGGAATATCTGAAAACACCCTGACCATCGGAAGCCAGCCATATATTCCCTTCTGCATCGGTGAATACGTCAGGAAATGAATTGTCACTCAGACCACTCCGTTTGCTGAAATAGGTGGTCGTAGAATCCGCCAGCCGCAGCACTCCTGAGGCCATCCCAACCCATAAAGCGCCTGAGCGATCTTCGGTAATGGCATGCATGGAAGTAAACAAAGTTTCCATCCCCGATCTTAAAACAGGGCGTCGAAGCCAGCCACTATCGGTAGTGAACAACCCAACGTTGCTTGTGAACCACAACCTGCTGCGGGAGTCGCGAAAGATATCACTGACGATCACCGCTCCGGCAGCGCCTGCTGGGGCTGCCAGGCTGTCCCATTTGTTCCCGGAGAGGCGGTAAACCATTCCACCAACTCGGGCCAGCCAGACCTGTCCTTTTTCGACGAGAAGGGAGGTGATAACCGCTCCGGTGTCTGGGGGACGAATCGTGCTGATTTTGTCCCCCTCGATCATGAAAGCCCTGTTGCCCTGAAGGAACCATACACGACCGGAAGAATCCGCCGAAATCTGCGAGACGAAGGACGACCGCGTTTTTGCCGGGTAATGGTGGAACTTCCTTCCGTCGAAACGGGAAAGGCCCTCAGTGCCTCCCAGCCAAATCTGCCCTCTCAGGTCGACTGCCAGGGCATACACAGCATTGTTCAACATGCCGTGACGAGTGGAAAAACTGGTGAACGTCTTACCATCATACCGGCTGAGTCCGCCAAGCGTACCAATCCACAAATGACCCAGATGATCCTGGGTGAGCACCCTGGGCTGAGACTGGATCAATCCGCTTTCCACATTCAGGTTGAAAAACGGATAACGCTGTGCCCTGGCACTGTTTGCACACAGTACGAGGAACAACAAAAAGAAACACAGTGGGCGATATATGCCCGCGAGCCGGTTCACCATAACGTCTTAGTGAAGATAATTCTTTCGTATGACTGAAACATACGATCAGAATGACGTTAAATGAACATGCCAGCCCCATAAATCCCCCATTGCGGGTGAGCCCAAAAAAGCCATTTCCCCCGACCCGGGTGAAAGCCGCGGTGAAGTACCTGGATACCTTTGAGCATAAACCAGGGAACCATGCAACGCAGACTTATTTTATTGCTTTTAATGATGGGATTTTATGGGATGGCAATAGCAGGGCAAACCTTTATCCAGATTTCAGGAGAGGTAAAAGACACCGGGGGAGAACCCCTCCCGGCCGCTAATATTATCTTGCTGAAAGACAGCTCCATCGTGAAGGTTGGACTAAGCGGATCTGATGGCAGGTTCATCATAAATGGCATTACCCCAAGCACCTATCGGATACGATTTGAATTCATAGGATTTGAAACACAGGTAAAGGAGCTACCAGAGCTCAACGCTGATTATCAACTACCGACGATCGTCATGCAGGAATCAGCCACTGATCTGAAAGAGGTAACCGTCAAAGCGCACCGGCCGCTCCTGGAAGTGAAACCGGACATGCTGGTGGTCAATGTAGACCAGAGCATAGCTGGTGCGGGCTCCTCTGCGCTGGATGTACTGCAGCGCTCACCGGGGGTTCAGATCGACAATAACGACAACATCTCCCTGAAAGGCAAGTCGGGTGTAATGATCTGGATCGATGGCAAGCCAACACCGATGACCGGTGCCGACCTCGCCAATGTGCTGAGGAGTATGCCCTCACATACCATTGACAAAATAGAGCTGATCTCCAATCCCGGAGCACGGTATGATGCCGCCGGCAGTGCAGGAATCATCAATATCCGCACAAAAAAGGATCAGAGATTTGGCACGAATGGGACGATCAATGCCAGTTACGGTCAGGGCGTTTACCCGAAATACAACGCAGGATTCAGCCTGAACCATCGCCACCGGAAATTCAATGTATATGCCTCCTATAACTACGCCCTTCGCTACTGGTTCAATCACCTGATGCTTGACAGGAGGTTTCTGGATACGGATAACAATGATCAACAGCTATTCCGGTACGCTCAGGATAATTATGCGCTGTTCGATTTTAATAACCATACGGCTTCAGGCGGATTCGATTACTCACTTACAGACAAAACCAGCATCGGACTGGGCATTAACTATGTGACCAATCGTTTCAACCCAAAAGCAGACAATGTCTCCCGCGCTCTGGGTCCTGCCAATGAGCTGATCTACAATTTTGTAACCCAGGGGAGACATGAAAACTTCTATTATAATTATTCAGGAAACGGTTTTCTCAGGCATCGTTTCGATACCGCAGGAAGAGAGCTGACGGTAGACCTTGACTATGCGCGCTTTGGAAATGACAGCCGACAGCACTTTATCACCTGGTATGATGCTCCCGAAGGGAACGATCATCCGGAGGATTATTTTCTGAA
Organism: Bacteroidota bacterium; assembly: GCA_023409975.1. GTDB lineage: Bacteria > Bacteroidota > Bacteroidia > Chitinophagales > Chitinophagaceae > JAFIGV01. The sequence goes on from JAEYQO010000058.1 coordinate 31,004, forward strand.
CAGCGATCTGCAGGGACTCACCCAGATCCGATCGCTTAAAGCAGATTTCATTAACCCGGCAAGCCGGATCCCCTATGAACTGGGCATCAAGACTGCCTGGGTTACGGCAGATAACCGGCCGCTTTTCTTCGAAAAGCACAACGGAGAATTTGTGCCGGATCCAAAAAGAAGCAATCATTTCATTTACAATGAAAATATCAATGCAGCCTACGTCAATCTAAGGAAAGACTTCAGGAAATGGAGCACGCAAATAGGCCTCCGTGCTGAACAGACACGGGCAGACTGGGAACAGAAAACGACTCAGGAGCTGTTCAAAACTGAGTATACGCAATTGTTCCCCAGCCTCGCCGTGCAGTATCATCTCCACGAAAAACACGACCTGGGTATCACCGTTAGCAGGAGAATCGAACGTCCGAACTATCAGCAATTGAACCCTTTCAAGTATTTTATTGACCGGACCACCTATCGCGAGGGATATCCCTACCTGCGTCCGGCTTCGTTCTACTCAACAGAGCTAAGTCATACCTATAAGCAGCGTTTTGTCACCACCCTCACTGTTGGCATCAATGATGGTGTGATTGTAGAAGTGATTCAGCCGAGTGATTATGAGGATTCGGTAACCGTGCAGACCAATAAGAACCTGGATCGAATGATATTCATTGGTTTGAGTGGCTCCTACAACTTCCAGATCACCCGCTGGTGGAGCAATATGACCAACTTCAATGCCTACTATGCACGCTACGAGGGATATATAGCCAACACACCCCTTCGTGACGGTGAGCCGACGATTCACCTCTTCACCAATAACACTTTTCTGCTGCCCAGGGATTTTTCAGTGGAACTGGGATGCTGGTATCAGGCGCGCCAGGTGTATGGATATATGGTGGTGGAGCCGCTCTGGATGTTGAACGCCGGCATTCAAAAGCATCTTTTCGACAAAAAAGCAACCGTGCGGCTAAATGTTCAGGACGCCTTCTGGACCGGCTATCCCAGTGCGACCTCAAGGTATGTAGGCTACCTGGAGCATTTCACGGCTAAGCGGGAAACCAGAACGGTAAATATTGCCTTCACCTATCGCTTTGGTAGTAATTCAGTGGCCCCAACAAGACGTAGGAGCGGTGGCGCTGAAGATGAGAAGCGCAGGGCCGGCACCCAAAGCTAGGAACCAAATACCCACTATATGGAATAACACACCAAATGAAAAAAGCCTCCGGTCAAAACATATCCTGCTTAACCGGAGGCTTCTCTATTGAAAAAACTAATAATTACTGAGCGATCCAGTGAGCAGGATCCTGAGCTGCAGACTTGTCGTTGGCGCCCACTTTCCAGAGCTCAAAGTGCATCAGGTATTCCCCGTTTTCATTGGCAATTACATTTCCTATCGTCTGCTTCATAGCCACCTGCTGCCCTTTCTTCACTGCAACATTGCCCAGTCGGGAGTAAACCGTAAAAAAGCGACCGTGATCAACCAGCACACACTGGCCCATACCCGGTACCACAAGAATGCTCTTCACAGTGCCATTGAACACCGCTCTCGCGGGGGCATTTGGTGCCGTCTGGATCTCAATGCCACTATTCTCAAGTTGGATATTATACACGGGGTGCTTCGTGCGACCAAAACGCTCGGCAATAAAACCCTTCTCCACCGGCCAGGGGAGTTTGCCCCGGTTGCTTTCGAAGTTGTCTGAGAGTGCCGCTACCTCGGGAGTCAAACTGAGACTATAGGACGGACGAGGAGCCGGGGTGCTTTTCGCAGTAGTTGCTGGAGCAGGTTTCGCCGCAGGCCCGGATGCACCTGATGTGGCAGGTGGGATACTGGTGTTTCCTCCAACAGTGCGGATACCTGAACCTGTGTTCACACTAACACCGCCGCTGTTGCTGGCAGCAGCAAGCTTGCGTTCTTCCTCTTCCCTTCTCTTACGCTCTTCCTCTTCCCGCTTCTTGGCCAGTTCGATCTCACGCTGGATCAATTGCTGTATCGTACGCTCCAATTGACGAAGTGATTTCTGATTTCTGACGATCGTACCGGAAAGCTGCTTTTCCTTCCCTTTCAGTTCCTGAACGATCTTATCTTTCTCATTGGATTCTTTGACGATCACCATCTTCTGCTGCTCTTCTGCTGTCAGGAGCAGATCCTTCTGAGATTTGACGGTATTCAGCTCATTGATCTTCTTCTCGATACTGGCTTGTGTGATCCTTATCTTTTCTGCCTGCTCTTTCCGGTAGTCGCGATAACGCTTCAGATACTTCAGGCGACGAATGGCTTCATTAAAATTATCTGATGAAAACAGAAAGGCCATCATATCGTAGGAGCTCCTGTGCTTATAGGCATATCGGATCGACTGGGCATACTGGATCTGCAAAGTCTCCAGGTTCTGTTTCAACTGAGAAACTTCCTGTGTAGACATCTTAATATTGTTATCTATATAACGGATCTCCTGATTGATATTATTGATCAGCCGCTGTCTTTCAGCCACCTTATTCTGCAGGGCGCGCAACTGCGCCATCGTTGCAGTCTTGTTCTTTTTGGTAGCCTCTAGCTGGTCCTGGGTTTCTTTTATGGACTGCAGGATGTTCTGGCGCTGCTTTTCCAGGTCGGTGCGCGACTGTGCTGCTGACTGCAAACCTGCCATCAGAAGTGCCAACAAGCAGATGAGATAGAACCTGGGGTTACGCATACGAGAATTCAGTGGGATACAAACAAAAATAACCAATTATCTTGCCCCTCATAATCTACAGTACGATATTTAGGAGGATTTTATATTCTTTTTGATTATCTGCTTCCACCAGACTTTTTTATTGCGAAAGCTTTACTGATTTTTGTTTCAAAGAACGAGTATGCTGTATTCGATGACCGGCTTCGGACGCGCCGAAGGAGAAGTGAATGGCCGCCAGATCGTGGCGGAAATCAAATCGCTTAATGGAAAACAATTTGAAGTTAACACCAAACTCCCCCCCGTACTCCGTTCATACGAACTTGATGTACGTACCATGCTGGCAAGCTTGCTGATGAGGGGTAGTATTGACTGTTCTGTGGCTGTGAGACAGGAAGGAGCAGCCAAGCCCATGACCATTAATACCGCTCTGGCGATCTATTACTATGAGGGCATGAAGCAGATAGCAGACCAGCTCTCGATCCGGGAAGATAATGTGCTGTCCACACTCATGCGGATGCCCGAGGTGGTGGTACCTGACCAGGATGTCTTGCCAGAGGAGGAATGGGAGGCCGCTAAAAAGATCATAGAAGAAGCTGCCCGACAGCTTATGGCTCATCGCAGAAACGAAGGAGCAGCACTCGCAAAAGATCTGAGCAGCAGGATTGTCAATATTGAACGTTTACTGGAGAAGGTACTTCCCCTGGAAGCACAACGGACAGACAAGATCCGCACGCGGCTGAACAGCTCACTGAAAGACATGGCGGCAAACGAGAACGTGGATGCTAACCGGTTTGAACAGGAGCTGATCTTCTACATTGAACGTATGGACTTTTCTGAAGAGAAGACAAGACTGGCACAGCACTGTCGCTACTTCCATTCTATCATGGAATCCACTGAAACCTCCAAGGGCAAAAAACTGGGCTTTGTCCTTCAGGAAGTAGGCAGAGAGATCAACACGCTCGGCGCCAAAGCTAACAATGCAGACATACAGCAGATTGTCATTGAAATGAAAGACGAGCTTGAAAAAGCCAAAGAGCAGGTTCTGAATGTGCTCTAGCTTTCTGAGAATTTATAACCTTTACACGATCAATGAGATTCAGACATACAGCAGGTGTTATCATTGCTTTACTATTCCTGGCAGGATGCATGCCATCCCCGTACTACCAGAAGGCCGTATCTGTGCCACATACTGCCTGGGATTATAGCTTCCAGCCAGCATTCGAATTTGAAATAGAAGACACTGCCGCTCTTTACAATCTCTACTTCCTCATCCGGCACACGGAAGCCTATCCCTATTCAAATATCTGGCTCTGGGTCTATACGACAGAGCCCGGAGATACGATCGCTGAACGAAGCCGGATTGAGATCCCCCTGGCTGAGAAATCAGGAAAATGGCTGGGAAGGGGCATGGGATCCATCTGGGAACACAGAATGCCCATTACCCGTAACGATGCACCCATGGTGTTCCCCAGGCCCGGGCGTTATGAGATCCGCTTCGAACAGAACATGCGTGTCGACCCACTACCGGAAGTACTACAGGTAGGACTCCGGCTCGAAAAGATTGGCCACAGACAGCAATAACGGCTATGCGTTTCTTCAATACTATTTACCTCCTTCTCCTCGTCTATACGATCTCGGCGCTCGTCTTCTGGGGCTATAGTCTGAACAAACAGAGCAGGATCATCTTTGAACAGGAGGTGGTACATCTTCGTTCAGTGGTAGACAGTGTGGCCAATCCGACCTTATACCAGCAACAGATGGCGGAGTTTGAAGAGAAACGGGAACGCCGGAAAAAGCAATACCTTGGTGAAGGAAGCACTTTCCTGCTCGTTATCTTCATCGGTGCCGCAGTGGTTTACTCTTCCTTCCAGAGAAGCATCCGGCTTTCGAAACAACAGAATAATTTCATGCTCTCCGTAACGCATGAACTCAAATCTCCTCTTGCAGCTATCAAACTGAACCTGCAAACACTGGAGAAATATCAACTGGACGAAGACAAACGGAATCTCCTGATAGAAAAATGTATCAAGGAATCCAACCGGCTGAATGACCTCTGCAATAACCTGCTCCTGGCCTCCAGAATGGAGGGCGGCCAGTACCAGCACACAAGGGAACGCATCGACCTGAGAGAGCTGACCGACCGCACGGTAAAGGATTACTCCCTGATATATCCGGGCAGGTTTGCAGCCAGTATCAAAGATGAGACAACATTTGTAATTGGTGACAGACTGATGCTCCAGATGGCCCTGACGAACCTGATGGAAAATGCCCTGAAGTACGCGCCCTCCGACTCGGTTACCAATGTGAGCCTGGAGACTTCAGGCAAAAGGGCATTGCTAAAGGTGGCCGATGCGGGCACGGGTATTCCTGATCAGGAGAAGAATAAAGTCTTCAGGAAATTCTACAGGCTGGGAGATGAAAACACCAGAAAAACAAAGGGAACAGGACTGGGCTTGTACCTGACCAAACGCATCGTCTTAGAACACCGTGGCCGGGTCACTATTACTGATAATGTACCCAAAGGCTCTGTCTTTGAAATTTCCTTACCTGTAGTGAATGGCTGACGACATGCCTGACGGTTATGACGTTGAAGGAACGGCTTCCACTTCTTCCTGGAGATTTACCTTGAAACTCATCCGATGATAGGGAGAAAACCCATGCGTTCTTATTTGTCGCTTATGGTATGGTGTCCCATAACCCTTGTTTTGCTCCCAGTTATAATGCGGAAAGGAGGCATGTAGCTCCTTCATATAGTCATCGCGGTAGGTCTTGGCAAGAATACTCGCCGCAGCAATAGACGCATAAATAGCATCCCCCTGGATTACACACTCATGAACGATTCCGAAATAAGGAGTAAATCTGTTCCCGTCTATCAGCAGAAGGTCGGGACGCACACCCAGTTGATCGATTGCCAGATGCATGGCCTTAAACGAGGCATTGAGGATATTAATACGGTCGATCTCTTCATGATCAACAGATGCCACCCCCCAGGCGAGCGCTTTCCTTTCGATAACAGGCCGAAGGAGATAGCGTTCTTCCTCCGTTAACTGCTTGGAATCATTCAGGAGCGGGTGACGAAATCGTGCAGGAAGAATGACCGCAGCGGCGAATACAGGCCCGGCAAGACAACCCCGACCTGCCTCGTCACAACCCGCTTCAATCAGTCCTTTCTTAAAAAACGCCTTCACCGTGGCTACAAAAATACCAGCCTGCTGCTTTCCCCAATAATATCCGGGCAAAAAGTTATGCACAGGTTTGGGGAAGTGCCATTGACTGCCCCTCATATTGCGCTCATTTCCTATGCTCCGCTACAAGAACTAAATTTGCCCGTCCGTCTTTTCAAACATGCTCAAACCAGTCAAGTTTCCATACCTGATCCTTTTCGTTTGCCATTTTCTACTGGCCCTTATAGCGTTCAAAGACTTCCGGTTAAACCCCGACGAGATCATTTTCAATACTGATGGAGATGGTATTAAGAACTACTATACCTTGCTTGCATATGTGAAAGAATCGCCTTCACAGGAAAGTACTTTTAAGCTTGATTTTTTTAATTACCCCTTTGGCGAATACGTCTATACTGCCGACAACACGCCGTTATTCGCGGTTCCCTTCAAATGGGTCTGCCATCATGTGATCGATGTTTCCGACCATACCCTCGCCATCTATAACGGATTCATCGTTCTCAGCGTCATCTTATCTGGACTTCTCTGCTATTCTGTTCTCAGAAGGATCATTGGCGCCAACCTGATTTCCTTACTGCTTTCCATCATCCTACCCTGGACCAATGTTCAGTTATTGCGCATCTGGAGAGGCCATTACAATCTATCGTTCGCCTTCCTGATTCTACTGGCGATCCTGCTCGGAATCATCTGGTACAATCAGCGAAAGAACCCCAGGCAACAACTACTCACCGGAACCTGGATGGTCCTGCTGATCTGGGCGGGGTTCATGCTCCATGGTTACTACCTGGCCATCGTGGGCGCCTTCATTGCAGCCTTACTCTTTTTCCAGGGAATCTACCAGTTCCGCCTACCGGAAGGAAAACGTTCTCTGGTGGCAGCATTGCTGGTGCCGGGATTAGCGGCCGCCTGCTCCATTGGAACGTTGATGGCTTCTGACGGATTTTATAACCTGAGAGAGGCCGCCGCAGGAGGGTATGACTGGATGGAGCATAAAGTGCGCTTCTGGTCCATGCTGAATGCCTACGATTTCATCAATCTACCCTTCCCGGTCTTTAGCCTCCAGACGAGCTATGACGCGGAGAATATGGGCTACCTCGGCACCTTTGGCCTGTTCACAGCCCTGGGACTTTTGTTGCTGGCCATTGCTCATAAAGGATATCGAAACTTACTTAAGACGCATCAGAAAGAGTTCTTCAGCAGCCCCCTGACCGGTGCAATTTTCTTCGCCAGCCTCCTGATGCTGATCGTCAATTTCGGTGAACATTATTATACAAAGGACCTGAACAGTGGATTCAGAATAAACAACTTCTTAAACCCTTTATTCCTGTTGCACCAGTTCACAGATACGGTTGAACAATTCCGCAGTCTGGGCAGGTTCTTCTGGCCTTTCTACTGGGGCTTTAATATCTGGGTGGCCTGGTCGCTGATGAAGATATTTCCGGAACTCACCCGGGGCCTGAGAATAACCGCAATTGCGATCCTCATCCTGCTGGGGGGCTCTGAGGTCCGTGACTTTCTGGATGCCTTTCAATCGAAAGCTTCCCATAAAAATCCGCTGAGCCAAAACAACTTCCCGGATTTCGGCCGGCTTAACATTGATTTCTCCCAGTATCAGGCCCTCGTAGCATTACCCTATTACAACGTAGGAAGCGAGAAGAGGGAACTGATATTGGATGATTATGACCCCAACGGCATTTTCTCCTATCAGCTCGCCCTGCACAGCAAACTGCCCATGATGAATGTGAAGCTCTCAAGGACGGTACCCCAGCAGGCGATCATGCTGGAGGACTTTCTGGCCCGGGATACGGTTCATCCAGAGCTGGCAGCAAAGCTAAACCGGAAACCCATCCTGGTGTTTCTGGACAGGGCCGCGCTCGACAACCATTCCTGGCCTTCCATGCCGGGGAATGACCGTCCAGCCGCCCGGGAAACACATTGGCAAACACTGGATCTTCCCAGAAGACGGGATCTACCAGTGATAGACAGTCTGGGTGATTATATTTTTTATCACTGGGACCTGCAGAAGCCTTAATAGAGATGCCCGCGGGAACGCGGGCATCTTTTTTCATTTGGTGGATACAACATTCTTAAATCCCAAGGAACCGAACACCGATCGCATACGGGTGTTGGGTCATGATATCCTCATGCAAAGGGGTGAGCTGATAGCTTGCGTAAAGCCGGAAATAACCATCCACTCCGATTTCTGCGGTCACACAGCTATTGAAATTTTTGAAGTTGAAAGGATCGTGGTTCTTCTGCTTTCCGCGCTCTGAAGAGACCTGCTTCATCCACGATGAAACCCGGTATCCGCCCGTGATACCAACTCCATATACCAGCCAGGCATCCTCCGCCAGACGGGTCTTAAAGGTTAGCATAAGGGGAACAGAAAGAAAGGTGAAGGCCAGCTTGTTCTTCTTAAAGCTTATGGAATCCATCACAACCTCAGGCACGGTCTCATTGACATAAGTCGTACTCTTGTTGAAACGGAAGTTGTAGAGCTGCAATCCCAGACCCGCGGAAAGATAGGCCCGGTGCGACTTCCCATTGATCAACCGGTAAGATGCCACCACCGGATAGATATTGACATTGATGGATTTGGCATCCCGAAGGGAAAACAGGTTCTCATTCCTGAGCTCTGGACTCACATTGAGAAATTGCTGGACAGCGGGATCGCTATAGTTAGTCTTATCCTGCAGATAGTTGATACCCAGATCCAGCATACCGTAATGAACTTCAAACCTTTTGTCTTCTTCCACATCCTCTCGTTCCGCCCGGGAGATCTTCACGCCCTCCTTGCCGATGCTCACACTCACATTTTTCTTCGATGAACTGTCCGACTGCCCGTATGCGGTAGCCGTCATCATCACAATTCCTAATAGGCTTAATAAAGCTTTCATCATTGATCGTTTTAAAAGTTTAGCGTCATTTCTTTGTTTCCTAATCTTACGTCCAGTTGACTCTCACCTAACCGGGACCCCAATCCCTTAGCTCTGGTAAGTTGTTCTCCCAGCCCCTCTGCCATTCGCTGCAGACCAGCCCGTTTCTCCTCCTTCACCGGCAGCCATGAAAGGAAAACTTTTTGCTCCTCCTGGAGGGTTTCATTTTCAAAGTCTGGTACCGGATCATAAGCTATCGCCTCCGCAACCAGTACCGGCCCGGGCACCTGCTCTTCCAAAGGGAAAGGTTCCGGAGCGGGAAGTGCTTTCAACCTGTCGCGTTCCGGTACGGCCCGTATGTTTTGTTTTGCCGATGATGGAGCAGCCAAAGAAGCTTCCTGCCTGGTTCCTGCTACCGGAAGCGCTGCAATGATTGCACCCTGCTGTGCAGGCTGACCTTCCTCGACGGATTGCGGGGGTACCGATTCCGTTCCGGTTAAAACGGTTATGCTATCAGGCGTGTTTTCCTGCAACAAACTAAAAACTGTAGTGCTAAAGAGTGCCAGGACCGCAGCAGCCGCCAGCATCCAGCGCCAGCCAAAGGTAATTGTTCGGGGTGCTGCCACCGGCTTCAGCAGAGACGCTTTGTCGGGAAACCGGACATTCTCATCCGGCACCAGTTTCAGCGACTCAAAGGCCAGTAGCTCCCCGCGCAGCTCCGGGTGTTTGTCGATAAACTCCAGCAGGTGTCGCTCCTCCACTTCCGTCAACTCTCCATCTGCCTGGAGTATCAGGTATTCTTCATAATTATCCCAGTTCACCATAGCCATCGTTTTTAAATAACATGTTCAACACTTACGAGATACTGTTTCAAGCTTTTCCTCGCCCGGTGCAGATAAACCTTCACCTGGGTTTCCGTTAATCCTGTGATCTGCGCAATCTCGTCATACCGGTATCCTTCATAATCTTTCAGCAATACTAACGCCCTCGGTTGTTCATCTAACTGAGCCAAAGCCCGGTCCAGCACCGCCTTCAGATCATGATGCCTCTGTGAAACGGTTCCGGTGTCTTTAAGTTCATCCTGATACTCGATTCTTCGCTGCTTCCGGAAAAGATCTACCGACTGATTGTACGCCACCTGGAACAGGTAGGCTTTTGCTTTTTCCGAAGGCACCTGATCTTTCTTCTGCCATAATACTGCAAAGCTGTTCTGGACAATATCGCGTGCATCTTCCTCGTTCCCTGTCGTTTTACAGGCAAACCGGAACAATGCGTCAGCCCATTCATGTACACAGGCATTATAGCTTCTGGCGTCCATTCAGCAGTATATCGGGTGCAACGACAAAAGGTTACACCATTTTGAGAAAATTATTCCGTCGTGCCTATCAGGTCTTGAAATTCCTGCTCTGAGAGTATGGTGACTGTGCCCAGTTTCTTTGCTTTTTCCAGCTTCGAACCAGCGTCGGCGCCTACCACGAGGTAGTTGAGCTTTGAGCTGACACCGGACAGAATCGTTCCTCCCCGGGCCTCTACCTGCGATTCTGCATCGCTTCGTTTGAACTGACTAAGTGTACCGGTAAATAAAAAGGTCTTACCTGAAAGACTACCAGTCGCTTGTTTGTTGCTATGGTGTTCATTACGCAACTGAACCCCCTGTCCTTCAAGCAGGTCAATCATATGTCGATTCTCCGGGGTCTTGAAAAAATGAGCAACCGAAGCAGCGACTTTAGGTCCGACATCCTCGAGACTGGTAAGTTTCTCTTCCGGCCAGTCGTAAAAATCCTTGAGGTGATCTACCGCATGTGCCAGGGTCTTGGCCATGGTTTCCCCTACATGTCGGATTCCCAGCCCGAAAATGACACGGTTCAAAGGCTGTTTCTTTGAGTTTTCAATGGCTGCCTGAAGGTTAGAGATCGATTTGGCACCAAAGCCTTCCAGACCGCGTATTTGGTCCCAGTCTATTGAGTAAATGCCCGGTATATCCGTTAATAGTCCAAGATCATAGAACTTACGCACGTTCGCCTCTCCCATTCCACGAATGTCCATCGCATCCTTGCTGCAAAAATGTATGATCCGCTCGACAACCTGGGCCTGACAGGAAATATTGATGCAACGCCATACGGCTTCGTCCTGCGGGCGCTCCAGTGGCTGTTCACAGACAGGACAATGACTGGGAAAACGGATTTCTTCCTCGGTACCATCCCTTAGTTCCGATAGTGGCCTGACAATATAGGGAATTACATCACCGGCTCTTTCAACTAAAACGGTATCGCCAATTCGGACATCTTTCTCGCGAACCACATCTTCATTAAAAAGGGAAATGGAGGTTACGGTAACCCCGCCGATCGGAACAGGATCGACCTTGGCTACAGGAGTAATAGTTCCTGTTCTTCCTACCTGATACTCTACCTTACGCAACTTGCTGGTTGCCTGTCTGGCCTTAAATTTATAAGCCACCGCCCACCGCGGGTGATGAGCCGTCATACCCATGCGATCCTGCAGATCAAGACTGTTTACCTTGATCACCAGTCCGTCTACCTCATAAGGCAGGTCATCGCGTCTTTCCTCAAATTGCTCGCAAAAGGCGACGACCTCTTCGATACCGGTACACCTGCGCATCTCCCGGATGGGTGTAGGAAACCCTAACTGGTCCATCCAGCTAAGTGCGCCATAATGGGTGCTCAATTCCTGCGGTACGGAAGTTCCGGGCTCAAGGGTAAAATCACTGATATGGTAAACAATGGCCGAAAGTCTGCGCTTTCGCACTTCCGAAGGATCGAGTATCCTGAGGGTGCCAGAGGCTGCATTTCTGGGATTGGCAAGCGGTGATAAACCCTCCTTCGCTCTCTGTTCATTGTAGGCAGCAAATACATCTTTATGAATCACCACTTCACCGCGTATCTCTACCTGTCGAATTCCATACTTATTGAATGCGGCAGAAAGCGGGAGGGATCTGATCTGGCGTATATTGGTTGTGATCTCTTCCCCCATGATCCCGTCTCCTCTTGTTGCTCCGCGCACGAGTGTACCATCTTCATAAACCAGCGAGACACTGGCACCATCATACTTGGGCTCGACAACATATTCAATGGCATTGGTGCCGGCATATTCCTTGCATCGCCGGTCCCAGTCGTGCAGGTCGGCTGCATTATAGGTATTGTCGAGACTGAGCATGGGCACGAGGTGAGCTACAGGAGGAAATTTCTCGCTCAGTCCAATGGCCACCCGCTGGGTGGGAGAATCGGCGGTAACCTGTTCCGGATACCGCGACTCCAGGTCTTTTAACTTGCTGAACAGCGCATCGTATTCTGCATCCGAGAGCACAGGATTACTCTGGACATAGTACTTCCAGTCTGAATAATTGATAACCTCACGAAGGGCCGTGATCTCTTGCTCAAAATCGCTATTGCTTTGGTTTAACAATGCCTTCGCCTGCTCATACAGACGCTTTTCATCCTGGCTGGTGTACATGCAGTCAAAAATACATGCTTACCCGCAGAGTAGCACCACGATCCAATCTATTGATAACAGAGCAAACTCTGTTATCGCAGTAGCGTTACATTGCCAGTGTACTGCTCGCGTACGCCATTCTTGAAGGTAGCTTCGATCTGATAGATATAAACTCCGGTTGGCTGTGCTTCACCGTTGAATTTACCATCCCAGCCACGACCGTCTGTACGCACCGTCTCGAAGATAACCTGGCCCCAGCGATTGAAGATGGTCATCTTGAATCCTGTTACACCACTTGACAATAGCTGCCTTGGCAGGAAATAGTCATTCTGACCGTCACCATTGGGCGTAAAGGAATTGGGGATATTAAGGTAGCAATCCTTGAAAATTTCCACACTGTCCGCAGTCGAACAACCGTTCCGGCTAACACTGGCAGTATAGATACCCGGATGACGAACAGCAATGAACGCCGTAGTGTCTCCCGTATTCCAGAGCCAGCGCGCACTGGTAAACTGGTTCACCAGGTCGCCGATCAGCAAGGCCTCGCCATTAGGACATAATGTGGTATCAGCACCAAGATTGAGGGTTGGGAAAGGAGTGATGGTAATATCGCGGGTCACAACCTCATCTGGACAATTTGCGTAGGTAGCAGTAAACGTAACAGTATAGATCCCCGCCGTATCATACACATGGGAAACATGTGGCTCATCTGGCATACCATAACCGTCACCAAAGTCCCAGTTAATTCCCGTGTTTGCATCTCTAAGGTAATCGGCGATCAGCGTAACCTGTTGACCTTCGCACAAGGCGCTGTCGGAAGTGACAAAGTTGGCATAAGGAATGCTATCTACCTTGACGGTCATCCATGCAGTATCACTACATGGAATGGTGTCCGTCACAATGAGCATCACCTCATAAACACCCGGTACAGTATAAGTATGTGTCGGATTCGTCAATGTAGATGTTGTGCTATCACCGAAGTCCCAGAAATAAACCGGATCGATGCCAACAGATGCATTTGTGAACGTAAGCATCTGACCTGTACAGGAACTGTCATCGTCTACTGAGAAATCTGCATTCAATGGATGTAGTGTATTGACGGGTATAGTCAACGAATCTGAACAGAAACCATTCGAAACGACCAACTTCAAATCATAAATTCCCTGAATGGTGTAGATATACACAGGGTTCAGCGATGTATCAATATTGCCATCTCCGAAATGCCACAAATTATACGTGTTCTGAATGGAGTTGTTAGTAAGGAAAATCGTATCCTCCGTGCAACCCAGGTGCAGATCTACTTCAAAATCAGCAACCACCGGTGGATCGACGAGAACAATAGGTCCGACAGCATTTCCAAAACACGGTCCATCAAACACCATGATAGAATCATAGGTTCCCGCACCAAGTCCTCCAATATTGAAACTTCCTTGCGAATTTGCCTGAATACTAATAGGAGTAACCTGAACACCATCTTTTCTGTACCGTAGTTCGTAAACGCTGTCTGGCATCATCCCAAAGATCTTTATGAAACCGTCGTTACCACCACAGGTAGTTGGATGTCCAATTGCAGTATCATTGGGATCTGGAGAAATGTTAGTGATGATTGGTCCACCACCAATTGTTACGTAAACAGTATCTCTCATGGTGTCCTGGCATTTGACAGCCTCAGCCACATAGAATGTATTGGTAACAGGCGTTACAGTAACAGATGGTCCATTTCCTACAGGAGTAATTCCATTTGCATACCAGGTAACCGGGGCGTTCACACCTGGAACTGGTGCATAGGGTATCGCGGTGACAGTATACGTATTGGGACCAGTAGGAGTCCACCTGTGACTACTCTGGAATGCACTCCATTGAGTTGGATAATTTCTGCCAGGAACTGGATAAGCTATAGTACCAGTAGCATTCTGAATTCCTTCAATGGCGGCGCCAGCATTCCATGTAGGACAATTTGGTGCATTGGCAATATGAACTTCAATCTCATTAGTAGTTTCATATAACATGATCTGGAAAGAAGCCACCATATTGGTACAGGAAAACATAGGACAATCACAAAAGGAAACGACAAACTTTCTGTTCGGCGCCGTGCCAATGGTTTGATAGTCAATCGTCCCCGGATTGGTTCCAAGCAACGGAATGATATCCGAATAGAATCCCATTACTGAGTTAAGTACATTAGGATTGCCCGGAATTGCCTGAGTGATATTCCATGGTGAAAAATTACCTGCCTGACCTAAATCAAACTTGATGTAGCCATTTAGCGAAATGAGGCATTGAGAATAGTTATTTCCAAAAAAATTGAATGTAAAACCTATGGGTACAGCGGTTGAATAGGCATCATCCTGAGCTGAAAACGTTGGATTGGTGGGCGGTGTGCCAAGCGACAGAGTATTAAGAGTTACAGAAGTATTGGGACAAACCACCGTATCGGGTGTACTAATCTGTAGCTGGGCAATGGCGTTCTTTCCAAAACAGAGAAATATGGTGAACAGAACGGTAGTGAGTATACGACTTCTCATCTGAATGTCATTTGTTATGTCCTTAGACAGCAAATTTTGAATTAAGGACAGGTGGCCGAAATTAATTATTTATAACGAAAATCCTACTACATCTTCTCCTTCTCCTTCTGCAAAGCAAACAATTTGTCCCTGAGGCGGGCCGCCTCCATGAAATCAAGGTCCTTAGCCGCTTTCTCCATCGCCTTCCTGGTCTGGGTTATGAGTTTGTCCAGTTGTGCAGCAGACTGATAAACAACCTCATCCTCAGCGGCAAGGGCATTCAGTTCATCATGAGTCGCATATTTGTTCTTGTCGTTGTATCCTTTGATATCCAATACCGAAGTCTGACGCAGGATCTGCTCCTTCGATTTATAAACCGTCTGAGGTGTAATGCCGTTCTCTTCGTTATATTTCAATTGTTTATCACGGCGCCTGTTGGTCTCGTCAATAGTCCGCTGCATACTTTCGGTCATCGAGTCGGCATAGAAAATCACCAATCCTTCCACATTACGGGCAGCCCGCCCAGCCATCTGGGTGAGGGATCGTTCGTCCCGCAGAAACCCTTCTTTATCGGCATCCAATATAGCCATCAGGGAAACCTCCGGAAGGTCAAGACCTTCCCGGAGCAGGTTAACGCCCACCAGAACATCGATACTTCCCAATCGCAGATCACGGAGAATCTCCACTCGCTCTAGAGTGTCAACCTCTGAATGGATGTACCGCGACCGGATATTGATTCGAGCCAGGTATTTATCCAGCTCCTCCGCCATTCGTTTGGTCAACGTCGTCACAAGGATCCGGTGGCCCCTCTTCACCCGCATATCAATTTCATCCAGCAAATCATCTATCTGGTTGATACTGGGCCTGATCTCAATGGGCGGATCCAGCAGGCCGGTCGGACGAACAATTTGTTCCACGACGACGCCCCCACTCTGTTCGAGCTCATACCTGCCAGGGGTTGCAGAAATAAACAACACCTGGTTGAGCAGCGACTCAAATTCCTGGAAGTTCAAAGGCCGGTTGTCCAGTGCTGAAGGCAATCGGAACCCGAAATCGACAAGGTTAAGCTTTCGGGAACGGTCACCACCATACATACCACTGATCTGTGGAATCGTAACGTGGCTTTCATCCACCACAAGTAGAAAATCCTGCGGAAAATAATCAATAAGACAGAAGGGACGGGAACCAGGTGTTCTGCGATCAAGGAACCTGGAGTAGTTCTCAATGCCACTACAATAACCGAGCTCCTGGATCATTTCCAGATCATAATTCACGCGTTCCTTGATTCGCTGGGCCTCAAGATGTTTCCCAATGCTTTTGAAATATTCCACCTGGGCGAACATCTCATCCTGTATTTCACGGATGATCTGGGCCATCTGATTCTTCGGCGCCAGATAGAGGTTTGCCGGAAAAACAGCTGCGTGTTCCATCGGGGCGATCCGTTTGCCGGTGTCCACCTCAAAGCTCTCAATCTCCTCAATCTCATCGCCGAAAAAGGTGATCCGGTAACCATAATCGACATACGGCAGGTTGATGTCAACGGTATCTCCTTTCACTCTGAAAGTACCACGGGCGAATTCTCCCTGGCTTCTGTTATAAAGCGAGTTGACCAGTGCATGTAAAAAACTGTTTCGCGTAATCTGATCACCTCTTTTAAAACGAATGATGCTATTAGCATATTCTGTTGGGTTTCCTATACCATAAATACAGGAAACGGAGGCCACAACTATGATATCACGCCTTCCGGAAAGCAGGCTGGAAGTAGCCCGGAGTCTGAGCTTCTCCAGTTCCTCATTAATTGAAAGGTCTTTTTCAATATAGGTATCAGAGGTAGGTATGTAAGCCTCCGGCTGATAGTAGTCGTAGTAGGAAACAAAGTATTCAACTGAGTTATCAGGAAAAAACTGCCTGAACTCTCCATAAAGCTGCGCCACAAGGGTTTTGTTGTGGGTGAGGACCAGCGTTGGCTTCTGCACCTGCTGGATGACATTGGCAACGGTAAAGGTTTTACCCGAACCGGTCACACCCAGTAGCGTTTGAAACTGCTCACCCGCCTGGACGCCTTCCACCAGTTCACGAATGGCCTCTGGTTGATCACCTGCTGGCTGGTAAGGGCTTTGGAGTTGGAACATCTTACAAATTTAAGGAGTAAAGGTCCTCCACGCACATCAGAAATATTGCAGTTTCATTAAATGCGAAAGCCGCCCCAAACCGGGGCGGCTTTCGCAATATTCTTTGATACCGTTAGCTTTTCTTCGCACCAACAAGATCCTTCAGTTGCTTCAGGAACGCGTTCTCAGGCTCGATAGCCTCTATCAGCGTCATGAATTTCTTCAGATTCTCCTGGTCATTTTTGTTGTAGTAATACAGCGCGAGGTACTGGAAGGCATACATCAGATCGTTCTTCTTATCATACTCCACACCAACTGAATCAAGCCAGCGGGTATAGTGGGGTACTGCAAGTCCTTCCTTCGCTTCGTTATCTATCGCCGCAGCGATACGACCCTGCCAGTAAACTGCAGACGGCTGCTCAGGATATTTAGCCTCCATAGCCTGGAAGGCTACTGCAGCAGAATCGTAGTTCTTGGAATAATAGTGCATCGCACCAGCCCAGAAGTAGTCAAGCGGCTGTGTTTCCGGGTA
This sequence comes from Bacteroidota bacterium, assembly GCA_023409975.1. GTDB lineage: Bacteria > Bacteroidota > Bacteroidia > Chitinophagales > Chitinophagaceae > JAFIGV01. Next base: position 48,316 of record JAEYQO010000058.1, read on the forward strand.
AGCACGTACAAGCTTGTTATACCACTCCGCAGACCTTACATAATCTTTAGCATCTTTGAACCCTTCTGCTATCTGGCGATAGGTGTCGGACTTATTAGAGGCCGTATCGGCATTGATAGCCTTCGTAAAGAATTGGTTAGCCGAATCGATATAGTTGTTCACTGTATCACTGGCCCCTGCGCCAAGGTAGATCCTGGCGACATTCAGATAATCCATCGGAAAAATGCGCTCAGGCTTCTGTACCTGAAGGTATTGGCGCGCAAACTGAAGGGCTTTTTCATGATTCTTCAGTTCCAGGTTGCTGTATGCCAGGATACCATAAAGGCCGGGCTTCGTTACACCTTTACCCAGCAATTCCTCTGCAGTCTGAACCGCACCCTGATAATCTTTTGCCAGATAAAGGATCTCTGCATAACGGATCTGGTCATCGACGGATTTATCAGAAAGGCTCAGGTATTTCTCAATATTCTCCTTTGCGAGGTTGTACTTGCCAGTCCAGAAATAAGCATTCGCCAGATCTCTGTAGGGCAACGGGTTGGAAGGATCCGCATCTTTCGCCTTCTGATAGCTTTCCAATGCTAACTGATAGTTTTTGGCAGCATACCAGAGTGCACCAGTCCTGGACCAGGCAAGCGAGTTCTTGGGATCAGCGCCTGTCACTTTCTCATAGTTATTCATAGCCTTACCACCACCGGTAGATATCTGCTGATAGGCATCACCCAGCGCAATACGCAATTCATGATTATCCTTGCGTTTTACAGCCTCTTCATACCAATCAATGGCTTGTTGCTTATTTCCGCCATCTGTGTAGTTGATAGCGTCAGCGGCATACCTCAGCGGCTCCCAGGCTTTTCTGCCAGCCTTATCAGCCACAGCCTTCGCCAAACGGGCACCCTCATTGGCGTCCCCTTTTGTATAGGCCACACGTGCCAGTCCCGCCATGTTCGCGGCATCCTCAGGGTATTTAGCAAAAATTGCCTGCGCCTGATCGGTATGTTCCAGTCCCAGCTCAGCCAGTCCCAGATAATAATTTGCTACCGGATCTGTGCCAGCCAGGGGTTCAAGTTCTTTCTTTGCTGATTCGTAACGCTCGTACTGGTACATCTTTATGCCTTGCTCGAGCGATTGTGCCTCGGCACTGAAGCCAAACCCCAGTGTCATCGCGGCAACAATTACGATCGGTTGTTTCATGTTCATTGTTCGTCCTTGGTTTATTACGTCTAAATTGGTTATCGTGTATTCACTGCTGCTTCACGGAAGATGATATTCGTCCGCAATGGAAACAGCCTTGATTGTTTAAAAATGAGTTGTCCTCTCTCCTTACTTAAGAAATTCGCAAAGCCTGTGCCAAGTCCTGGATAGGTTTCCCTATGGATATAATAAAGTTTCCGGGTCAATGGATAATAATCCGGTGCGATATAGGCCTGGTAAGGCTGATAGGCCTCGCCCAAACTATCGTTAAATATCGCAGCCACCTTGATATCGTCTATAAAAGCCAGCCCCTCCGGATCTTCAAAATCTGATATATAGCTTACGCCCACAAAGCCGATTGCCCCAGGATTCGCTGCCACATAGGCCACGACAGAGTCATTTCCTCTGGCTGCAAATACGTTTGGCCCAAGTTGCTCGCCCGGGATCAGCGAGTCAAGCATATACCTGACAGTGCTGGAACCCTGGTGATCGAAAACAACAGTGTAAGGCTTATTGAATTTACCTGTCAGAATGCCTCTCAACTGGCTGAGGCTAAAAACTGAATCAGGGGACTCGTGATTCACCACTACTGCAATGGCATCCTTTGCGATGGCCAGGGATGTAGGGACCACTTTCTTTGATTTGAGATACTCCCGCTCATCTGGCAGTAGTTCACGGGTGATCAGCACCAGTCTTGCGCTGTCATTCAAAAAATCCTCAAGGCACGAAGCTTCGGGCTTATAATGCACCCGGATATTTGCTTCAGGAAAGCTGCTGTCAAACACTTTCATCTGCTCATCAATAATTGGCCGGAACGTTTCATCGACCGAAATATCGATAGTTCCCTTGTCAAGTGTATCCGTTGGCTTATTGGAATCATCCTGACAGGAACTAGTCAGGACCACGAGTAATATGATGAAGAGTGTACTTAGCCTATGCACGGAATGCAAGTTTATGTAATATTAATTAAACGGAATGGATGCACTGATTCTTGTAACAGGAATTTAACAGCAATGTAAAATCCGGGTTAACGGCCTTTATGCTTTCTGAGTAAAACGAATCCCCGCCAGAGTCTGAAGATCCCGTAAAGCACCGCAGCGCCCCCGAGCGTGTAGGCAATGCCCGACTCCAGTTCGATAGCTCCAAAGTGTTTAATATACAACACCAGAATTCCAATGATGATGTAGACCACACCCATTCCCAGGTGAAGACTTCCCCTGAATCGCAGGTAGGCCTGACTACGTTCATTACGTTCTTCGTGATTCATTGAAATAATTTGAGGGCAAAACTACGATTTACAAAACGCAAAAAAGCCACCTCGAAAGGTGGCCTCTTACGTTCGCTAAAAATAGGTTTATTTTTTCTTAGCGGCTGTCTTTTTAGGAGCAGCGTTTTTCTTAGGCGCAGCCTTCTTGGCGGCTGTTGCCTTCTTTGGAGCAGCATTCTTTTTAGGTGCTGCCTTTTTCGCTGCTGCCTTTTTAGGAGCTGCCGCTTTCTTAGGAGCTGCTTTCTTTGCTGCGGCCTTCTTGGGCGCTGCCTTCTTAGCTGCTGCCTTTTTAGGGGCTGCTTTCTTAGCTGCTGCCTTCTTAGGAGCCGCTTTCTTTGCTGCAGCTTTTTTAGGAGCTGCTTTTTTGGCCGCTGCTTTCTTAGGAGCAGCTTTCTTTGCTGTTGCCATAACTGTGTGAATTTAAGGGTTAAACAAAAAAAACTCTTATGGCAAACAGCCGAGGGGGTTAGGCCTCGGCTGTAGCTGTAACTTCTTTAACTGATACTAAAGTCTTGGTGCGGGTCTTTCTGAATTCCACTATACCATCAGTTGTTGCGAAAATGGTATAATCCTTACCCAAACCAACATTATCACCAGGATGGTAAACCGTACCACGCTGACGAACGATGATATTACCGGAAATCGCCGGCTGACCACCGTAAATCTTAACTCCAAGACGCTTACTTCTGGAATCGCGGCCGTTCTTTACACTACCTTCACCTTTTTTGTGTGCCATTTTATATGTACTCTTTTAACCTGATTTACGAATTTACAACAGAAAAATTAATTATGCAATATCATTGATGCGGATCCTCGTCAGGTACTGACGGTGCCCGTTCATCTTCTGATAACCCTTGCGGCGCTTTTTCTTAAATACTATCACTTTATCACCCTTCAGATGATCCAGAATCTCAGCCTGAACTTTAACTGAACCACCCATAGAGATATTACCCTCATTACCGGACATCAGCACTTCAGAAAATTCTACCTTATCACCCGCATTACCGCTGAGGCGATGAACAAACAACTCCTGGTCTTTTGCGACTTTGAATTGTTGACCTGCTATGTTTACAATCGCGAACATGACTACCCAAAAATATTTCGCGCAAAGGTAATATAGTTTTCCTGAATACGGAAAAATTTTTTGAAGTTCCACTTCCCTCATCCCGGAACTGTAATTTTGTCCACCACGAGCAATGATGAATATAAAATCACTACTGGCCAAACCCTACGCCCTGCTCATTCACAGCAAGATCCGTAAAGGTATGGCCACTGCTGTAGCCGATCAGCAGGCAATTTTGCAGCAACTCCTGAAAACAGGTACCAGCCTCTCCTTCGGAAAGGAGCACCACCTGAAAGATGTCACCAACCACAAGGAATTCACTCAGGCAATCCCCATCCGTGATTATGAAGGATTCCGTCAGTATATAGATCAGATCAAGCAGGGACAACAGAATGTCCTCTGGAAAGGTCGCCCCATGTACTTCGCCAAAACTTCCGGCACCACCAGTGGCGTGAAATATATCCCCATCACAAAGGATTCCATCCCCAACCATATAAACACTGCCAAAAACGCACTGCTCTGCTATATGGCCGAAAGCGGTAATGCGTCCTTTGCAGACGGAAGAATGATCTTCCTCTCAGGCTCTCCCGTCCTTGAACGGGTTGGCGGGATTCCCACCGGAAGACTCAGCGGTATCGTGAATCATTTCGTCCCGAAATACCTCAGAGGTAACCAACTCCCCTCCTACGAAACCAACTGTATCGAAGATTGGGAAGAAAAGCTGGGAAGGATAGTCGACGAAACCCTGAACCAGAATATGAGCCTGATCAGTGGCATCCCCCCCTGGGTTCAGATGTATTTCGACTGGTTAATGGAGAAAAGCCAGGGTAAGAAGATCAAACAGCTTTTCCCAAATCTGCAGGTTATCGTTCATGGAGGGGTGAATTTTGAACCGTATAAAGCCAAATTGTTCGATAGCATCGGCGGCCACATAGACACCATAGAAACTTTTCCCGCCTCGGAAGGCTTCTTTGCCTTTCAGGACACCCTCGATCAGGAAGGCCTCCTGCTGAACACAAACTCGGGGATTTTCTTTGAGTTCATTCCTGCTAAGGAAATCAATGATCCAAACCCTACCCGTCTTTCCCTTTCAGAGGTCAAAGTAGGAGAAAATTATGCCCTGATCATCAACAGCAATGCAGGGCTCTGGGGCTACAACATCGGAGATACGGTCCGGTTCGTTAGTACCAGTCCCTACCGGCTTGTCGTAACAGGCAGGATCAAACACTATATTTCTGCATTCGGCGAACATGTTATTGGCGAAGAGGTAGAACAGGCTATGTTCGAAGCCTCACGTGAACACAATACGCATATTATCGAATTCACAGTGGCACCAAGGATCCAGACTAATGGAGAACTACCCTACCATGAATGGTATGTAGAGTTTGAAGAGCAGCCTGCCGACCTGAAAGCATTCGCCCTGTCGGTCGATAATCATCTCCGCACCAGAAACATATACTATGATGATCTGATCAGGGGAGGAATTCTGCAACCACTGAAAATCCGCAACTTACGCCGTCAGGCGTTTCAGGAATATATGAAATCGCAGGGAAAACTGGGAGGACAGAATAAGGTGCCACGCCTCAGCAACGATACACGCATCGGAGACGCCCTGGAACAATGGGTCAAATGACGTTTTCTATCTCTCATGATAGCAGGGTGTTAGATGATCATTTTTATGAATATCACAGGGGATACTCCCTATGTACTCCCTATGCACTCCCTATATACTCCCTATATACTCCCTGGTCCCTTGCTGATCCCTTGCTGGTCCCTCCCTGGTCCCTTGCTGGCACCCTGCTGGCACCCTGCTGGTCCCTTGGTGGTCAACGGGTGGTCAGCTTGCTATACCCTCACCGCCACCCAGACCGCATATCACTAATCCAGATTACAATGGTGCCACCCTCACAGTTGGGAAAACACTGTCGCCCGTAACATTAAAATACATCCCTTCTTCTGCGGAAAACCTTTACTGGCAATGGCCGGTCTCTGAGGTTCGTAAGTAAGCCCCTCTTGTACTTTAGCCCCAATTTAACCGGTACGCGATGAAAAAACTCCGGAATACTGTTTTCAAACAGTAAGGTTTACATGACATCAGTAAGACACAGGTAAGACGTATGCCAGAAACCGTCACCTCATATTATGCAACTTAGTTGGAACCTACAAGGAACCTACAAGGAACCTACAAGGAAGGTAGCAGGACGGTACAAGTAACCTGGAACGAGGGCTGTGGCCGAGCACTGACCTCGTAATGAATTCAGCTTTATGGAGTTAATAACTCTTTGTATCTCCCCGGCTGGGTTAGTGTTGTTAATGCCTGAGCCACATCCTCATCAGTACTCAGACTGTGTTCGATCCGTCCACGAAGGAAGTAATACCTTGAAACAATCTCATTACCCAGTAGCTTTTTAATCTCATCCTTATGCTTTATTAAATCCTGCTGCTTATCATGCGCTACTTTGGTCAGTAATGATTCATACTCACCCTTCATCGCCTCAAAGTATTTTTCCCGCGTAGCGATATTTCGCAATGAATCCAGCGCAATCTCCGTTTGGGTCTTATACGCGTAATCCTTCCCTTCCAGCCATTTGGCAAACTTGTTAAACTCAGTGTCACTCAACGTAAATCTCGCGGGATGTGTAATGTTCTTATGCTCGCGGACATACTCTGTAGCATAATCAAACAGGTAATTCTTTGTATACAACATCACCGCCAGCTTGCTAATCGGCTCGTCCTCGACTTTTATATCCGGCTCAACTCCCCCACCACTTCGGACAATCCGTCCATTCTCCGTTTTGTAGGTCTGCTTTAGTGAATCTGGTATCTCCGCTACACTACCATCTGCATTCCGGTTGGAATAATCAATCGCCTGAATGCACCGACCGCTTGGGGTATAATAACGGGCAGTGGTTAACTTCAATCGGGCATTAAAACCAAGCGGACGGGTCATCTGAACCAACCCTTTTCCATAAGAACGCTCACCGATTACAATACCACGATCAAGATCCTGCATCGTTCCGGCAACAATTTCCGAAGCAGACGCAGAAGATCTGTTGATCAGTACTGCCAGCGGAATATTCTTGTCCCAGGGCTGTGCAGGCGTCCTGTAATCCTTCTCAGCCTCTTTCAGCTTGCCTTTTGTTGACACCACCAGTTGTCCTCTGTCAACAAACAGGTTACAGACCGCTACAGCTTCATCCAGCAGCCCGCCCGGATTGTTGCGAACATCCAGAACAACGCCTTTGAAGTCCGGACGAACTTTCCTGAGACTGTCCAGCGCATTGCGTACCAGCCTGCTGCATCCGGGGGTAAACTGGGTCAGCTTCACATACGCATAGCTCGAATCGCTGCCAATAAATCCCGCATAAGGCACGCTCGACAATTCAATCTCACCCCTTGTAATGATCTTGGTAGCCTGTTCTGATGTATATGCATCCCGGATCAATAGACTTACCTGGGTCCCGGGAGATCCTTTCAGCATCTGACTGATTGCCTCGATTGATTTACCGGTCGCGGGCTCGTTATCGATGTTGATGATCAGATCACCAGGATGAAGCCCCGCCTTCATCGCAGGGCTGTTCTCATAAACATCTCCGACATAAATTTCCTCCCCTCTCTTCCGCATGGTGGCACCAATACCGCCATAACGGCCCGTGGTCTGAAACTCATAGTCCTCAATATCCGATTCTGTAATATAATTGGTGTAAGGATCCAGCTCTTCCAGCATGGCATCGATGCCAGTCTTCACCAGCTTCCCAGGCTCCAGCGGATCTACATAATTGGTATTCAACTCTTTAAATAAAGTAGCGAATATGTCCAGGTTCTTCGACAACTCAAAGGCCGAATCCGTCCTCTGCGCCTGAATAAACAGCGAAACTACCAGCATCAACACCACTCCTGCCAAAAATCCCTTAATCTTTTTCACTCCCTGAACCGTCTTCCTTATCATGGCACATTTATTGTTTTTATCTATAAAGCAATGTTACGAAATTTCAGGATTGACATAATTTCGTCAATCTATAATGGAATGATAAAACTGTTTGGATTTTTGAAAATACAATATTAATTTGCAGTGTTTAGAAAGTATTCCTATGAAGAAACTCATACTCGGTCTTATAACTTTACTCTCGTTCAACCAGGTTTTCGCCCAGACGTTTACCACACAGGCAGGTGACACTGCTTATGCTGCCTTCCAAAATGCTGGAACTGAAGTTAAAGTATCTAATCCCATAGTAAATACCACTAGCGCTCCGTTATTTCTCAAATGGAGAATGCACGCCAGTGATCTCAATAATGGCTGGGCTTTAAACGGCTTCTGCGATAACGTAACCTGTTATGTTCAGGTAGGGAATTCATGGTATGTATCCGATGGGTACGCACCGTCTACACCAGGTGTATTCTATGCTCTGTTCGATGGCGATAACGCTGCATCAAACAGCTCCGCATGGATCCAGCTTAATGTGCTGGACACCGTCAATACCTACAACAAACTAGTCACTTTCGTTGCTACCAAAGGAACAAATAATGTTGTCAACGTAAGCCGCTCTGAAGACGATGTGGTGTTGTTCCCTAACCCGGCTCGTAATAACCTCAACATTGTGATCAACAATAACTCCATGGGAGTGAAGTCTGTAGCAGTTTACAACCTGATTGGTAAAGCAGTCAGCCACTACAGGATCAACGGAAATAATGCCAAACTGGAACTTACAGAAATCCCTTCTGGCATTTATTTCGTTCGACTGATGAACAGCAAAGGTCAGGTAGTAGCGACCAGAAAGTTTACCAAACAATAAGCAGATAACAACCATACTCAGAAAGGCTGCCCGCACGGCAGCCTTTTTTATTTGCCTGTCATCAAAACCACATTTTTTACCACCCTTTCATATTAACACGCCAGTCAGGAAAAATTGCCCTAAATTTATATATGGCCTCACGTGTATTTTTCCTGTTTTGCTTGCTGGCACTGACTGCATCACACAGCCGGGCCGACGGTGTCTACAAAAGCTTCGAAGAAGCATTGTACGAACCTCACAAAGTAGAATCCATCCGTATCACTTATAAAGGCCTGAAAGAACTACCCGACATTTTCGACCGCTTTCCAAATCTGGTCGAACTGAATCTAAGTAATAACCAGATCGAAACACTACCACCCTCTCTCTTTAAAGCGAAAAAGCTTCGCATTCTTAAACTTTACAAAAACAACATCTCTGACCTACCCTCAGAAATTGGCCAGCTAAAAAATCTGGTACACCTATCCCTGAGCTATAACAAACTGGAACTGCTGCCGGATTCTATCGGCGCACTCCCACGACTCAGAGAGCTCGGACTGAAAAACAATCTGCTCACCACCATCCCCGCCAGTATCGGCAAACTGAAACGTCTGGAGGCACTCAGCCTAACCTCCAATAATATCGGTCGCCTGCCTGAAGAAATAACCCAGCTCCGAAACCTGGAGTTTCTCGATCTCGCTGATAATATGATCGGCAGGCTACCCCAACAGATCGGCAACCTTTCAAAATTGAAATTCCTCTACCTGAACAGAAACAGGATCGATGAAATCCCCCTGTCCATAGGAAAGTGCCAGCTCCTGCAGGAACTGGATGTCGCCTATTCAGGGGTCCTACGCCTCCCCCACACCTTAGCCGATATTCAAAAGCTGGATCTTGTTTACATCGATGAGAAAATCATCTCTTTTGTCCCCAATCCACAAAACAGCATGCGCCAGAAAATCATTCAGGTCCCTATAGGCACCGCCCTATACAGGATGTCTCAGTTCTATTGATAGCTCAAGAAACACTCCAGGTCACTATCCCTGAATTTCCGTTTATCTTTGCCAGCCTATGGCATCAGAGAATACCTTACAGAATATCATCTCTCATTGTAAAGAATACGGATTCATCTTCCAGAGCAGTGAAATCTATGACGGCCTGAGTGCCGTTTACGATTACGGCCAGTACGGCGCTGAACTCAAAAGAAATATTCGCGAATACTGGTGGAAGTCCATGACACAAATGCACGATAATATCGTCGGTATCGATGCCGCCATCTTCATGCATCCAACGGTCTGGAAAGCCAGCGGCCACGTCGACAATTTCAGTGATCCGATGATCGACAATAAGGATAGCAAAAAACGCTACCGGGTAGATCACCTCATAGAGCAGCATGCCGAATCACTGGGTGGCGAATCGGGTCAGGCATTGATCAATCAAATGGACGCCCTGCTTGCCGATAATAATTACAGCGGACTAAAAACCCTGATAGAGGAACAGAAGATCCAATGTGCGATCAGCGGCACCAGCAACTGGACTGAAGTAAGGCAGTTTAATCTGATGTTTGCCACCGAGATGGGCTCCGTAGCCGACGATGCCAGCCAGGTCTACCTGCGTCCCGAAACCGCCCAGGGTATCTTTGTCAACTTCCTGAATGTTCAGAAAACCGGAAGAATGAAAATACCTTTTGGAATCGCCCAGACGGGAAAGGCCTTCAGGAATGAGATAGTAGCCCGCCAGTTCATCTTTCGCATGCGCGAATTTGAACAGATGGAAATGCAATTCTTCGTCAGACCCGGAACGCAGAAAGAATGGTACGATTACTGGAAGAACGAAAGGATGAATTGGCACCTGAGCCTCGGAATTCCAACAGAGGATTATCGCTTCCACGACCACGTGAAACTGGCCCACTACGCTGATGCAGCCTGCGATATCGAATACAATTTTCCTATAGGCTTCAAAGAGGTCGAAGGTATTCACAGCCGTACCGATTTCGACCTGAAAAATCATCAGCAGTTCAGCGGTAAAAAACTCACCTATTTCGATACAGAGATCAACCAGCACTACATCCCCTATGTGATTGAAACATCCATCGGCCTGGATCGTACGGTTATGATGATCCTGAGCGCCTGCTATAGGGAGGAAGACCTGAGCACGGAAGAGAAAAAAGACAGCAGGGTGGTCCTGAAATTCCCTCCCAAACTCGCCCCCATCAAACTCGCTATCCTCCCGTTATTGAAGAAGGATGGATTACCTGACATCGCAAGGGAACTGCTGAATGATTGCAGGGGTCAGTTTAAATGTTTTTACGAGGAAAAAGACACTATCGGTAAACGTTACCGCCGTATGGACGCCCTGGGTACACCATTCTGCGTCACCATTGACCATCAGACAAAAGAGGACCAGACTGTAACCATCCGTTATAGGGATACCATGACTCAGGAGCGCATACCGCTTAGCGAAGTCAAAAAGCTGGTGATGGCACAACTATAGCGTTATAGTTATCGTATTAAGTATTGTTTGACTAATTTGCCGGGGTAACCCGGCTTTTTTTATGAACCATCAGGAACAACTGACACGGGAACTGGCAGCCGAATGGTCACTGGAACTGCATTCGATACCCGACAGGGTTCAGCTACTGCAACTTCTGGAAACAAGGGTCTCTCAACTCATTGCTGAAAACCCTGAACAACTCCTCCAGCACATGTACCGGATGGATATCTCAGAACAGGCACTCCGTCAGGCACTGGACACCCCCGAAGCACCCGGAGAAATCGCCGAACTGATCTATGAACGGCAGCTTCAACGGCTTAAAGACCGCGATTCTTACTCCAGACCAGAAGACATCCCTCCCGACCTGGAATGGTAGCTGCCACCCATGCCGTTATGCATTGCTATTTTTCGTAAATTTGAATAACGGACATGAGCATTAAAAATCAGATACTTATAGCGGTTATACTTACTAGTTTCCTGGCCTGCAGGAAAGAACCTGCCACGCCAATCCCGCACGAACCCGACCCGCAGGATACCACGTCGGTGGACTCTTCAATGGCTTCCCTGCGTATCAATATTCAAAATGTGGTGGATAGCCTCCCCCTTATTCTAAACAGCAACAACTGGTATATCAACTCCAGCAATGACTCCTTCAGTATCAGTACCTATAAATACTACCTCAGTAATATCGAATTAATCAGGGAAGATAATTCCATCTTCAAAGAGCCGGAAAGCTATAGACTAATCGACGCGGATGACGCGAGTTCCGGCAATTTCCGGATCGACAGCATTCCGGTCGGCACCTATAGATCGATCCGTTTTTTGATTGGGGTAGACCCTGAGCGAAATACCTCGGGCGCACAAACCGGTGCACTCGATCCGAAGCACGGTATGTTCTGGGACTGGAATACCGGCTACATTATGGCAAAAATGGAGGGCACTTCACCCTCCGCGCCGTTCGGAGGAACTTTCGGTTATCACCTCGGTGGTTTTCAGAACAAGGATAATGTACTTCAACTGATAACACTCGATTTCAATATGCCACTGGAAGTGCAGTTTGGACAAACGCGCCTGATCCAGATGAAAGCCGACGCAGCAGAATGGTTTCGCACACCCACCCCGGTGAGCATCAAAGATGTGTATGTTATAGGGAGCGTTGGACCCGAAGCAAACCAAATGGCAGAGAACTATGCAGATATGTTTACCATAGAAAGAATTGACTAAAAAATTATGAAAAACCTGGTTATCGGCAGCTTAACAATACTCTTCAGCGGTGCAGTCTTATTCACAGCCTGCCAGCCGGATCCAGCTTTCCGTCCTCAAAAATCTTTTGGTTTTGAGATCCCCGAAGGTTGGCCTGAACCAATTTACAATTTTGAGAATAACCCCCTGACAGAAGAGGGGTTTGAATTGGGAAGAAAGCTTTTCTTCGACCCCAGACTCAGTAGAAATAACATAATTTCCTGCGGTAGCTGCCATCAGCCCTTTTCCGCCTTTGCACACCTGAATCACGACCTCAGCCATGGGGTCGACGATCTCTTAGGCACACGCAACTCACCTCCGATGTTTAATCTCAACTGGCACCCCGCCTTCTTCTGGGATGGTGGCGTCAATCATATCGAGGTGCAACCAATCAATCCTATTCAGAACCCGGTTGAAATGGATGAGAAATTGGAAAATGTCGTAGCAAAGGTTCAGTCAGACCCCGACTATCGACAACGGTTCAGCAAAGTGTTTGGAGATGACGAAGTGAATACGCAACGGATTCTTAAAGCCCTGACTCAGTTCATGGGAATGCTGGTGTCATCCAACTCTAAGTACGATAAATTTACCAGACAGGAAGCAGGTGGAGAAATGACAGCTCAGGAGCTGAATGGCCTGACGATCTTCCGTAATAATTGCGCAAGCTGCCATACAGAGCCTTTGTTTTCCGATTTTAGCTACCGCAATAATGGTTTACCTCCTTCAGTCGACGTAGGCAGAGAAATTATCACACAGGATCCCGCAGATCGTTCCAGATTCAAAGTGCCTTCCCTGCGAAATCTTAAATACACACCACCCTATATGCACGATGGCCAACTGAGAACATTGGAGCAGGTATTGGATCACTACACCAGTGGAATTCACCAATCTCCAACGCTGGATCCGCAATTAAAAAATGGTATCAGCCTGACAGAACAGGAAAAGGCAGATCTTCTGGCCTTCCTGAATACGCTGAACGATGAAGAATTTGTAAAGAATCCCAGGTTTCAGGAAGTAAGAGCAAACTGACCGATAAGATTATTGGATTTAAAAAAAGGGCTACGATCGCAGCCCTTTTTTTAATCCTTTTTGATATCCTCTACATACACCAGTTCATAAAATGAATGTGGCGGCTCGAACTGACAGGTGTCGAGTATTCCGCTGGCTTTCAGCTTCACCTTCACTTTCAGATCATTATGCTGGAAAGCAGAAGGGAGCTGATAAGGCTTCTCAAGCTTGCCATCTGTCATCTTAAGCAGGTACCCGCAACCCTCTTGTGTAATATCTCCGGTGTCAATCACTGTTGCGCTGACATATCCTTTATCTTTTTCGCAGGAAGTGGCCATAAAAGTAGCCGCAGTGAGTACCAGTAAAACTTTACGCATGGCTATACAATCATCATTTTGAACGGTTAAAATACAAAAAACCAGTCATGCAGCAATAGCAGACCCGATTTTAGTTCGCCGTAAACTTGTAACCTATACCACGGATGGAATGAAAATGTCTCGGATGGCGACTATCATGCTCAAAATACTTCCTGAAGTTGAGAATGAAATTATCAATGGTCCTGGTTGTCGGATAGACATTATATCCCCACACAACCTGCAGAATGGTTTCGCGGGATACCACCTCTCCTTCATGTTCGATCAACAGTTTTAAAAGAGCAGCTTCCTTCTTACTGAGCTCCTGGATCTTCCCGGATTTGTCAATCGCCTCATGAGCCGAAAAATCAATCTTGCATCCCTGAAACTCATATGCATCGGGAACACTGTGCGGCGCCTTGATCTTTTTATTCTTATGGATGAGCTTATCGACTCTCAATAACAACTCCTCCAGATTAAATGGCTTTGTCAGATAATCGTCACCCCCCTTCTTCAACCCCTCTACCCTGTCTGCACTGCTGTTTCTCGCGGAAAGGAACAGGATGGGTACATCATTATGCTGCATTCTAATGGTTTCGCAGACTGTAATGCCATCAAGCTCAGGCAACATGATATCGAGGATGATCAGGTCAAAATATTCGTTCTTGACGGTCTTCAGAACCGCAGGCCCATTATCTACTGTCGTGATCTCGTACCCCTCCAGTTCAAGGTTCAGTTTCAGGGCTTCTCTAAGGCTTTCTTCGTCTTCTACAACCAGGATGGAGGCTTTGGTTTCTCTGTGTATCATAAGTAATTCTTTTAGCTGAGATAAAAATAATGACAATTCATTCAGCTGGTCAATAGTACGATGTTAGATATGATTTTCCCATGACGAAGAACCTGATTTCTATCATTTTTATGACAATTAACGGCAGCTAGCAAAGTTTATTATAAAAAGAAATTTCGCAAGTTGGCTGAAAAAGAAATTTCTCTACCTTTGCCGCTCCTTATGCGGGCGTGGTGAAATTGGTAGACACGCTAGACTTAGGATCTAGTGCCGCGAGGCTTGGGGGTTCGAGTCCCTCCGCCCGCACAGGAAAATCCTCAAATCAGCCGGTCTCGTATCGGCTGTTTTTTTAACTCATAAAGTAATTAAACATGGCTACGGTAACGCGCGAAAACATAGGTACGCTGCACGATAAGATCACCGTAAAACTTACAAAGGAAGATTACTGGCCTTCCTTCGAAAAGTCACTGAAACAATTCGCCAAACAAGCGAATGTCCCCGGGTTCAGAAAGGGTATGGTGCCCGCCGGTATGATCCGCAAGATGTACGGACAGTCCATCTTCGGTGATGAAGTGATCCGCTCTGCGGGTTCCCAACTGGAGGATTATCTGAAAGAACAAAAGCTTTCCATCTTCGCACAGCCCATGATCATCCCGAACGAAGAGCGGACACAACTGGATATGAACAATCCGGGAGAGGTCGATTTCAGCTTCGAGATCGGCGTGAAACCGGAATTTGAAATCCCTCCTGTTAAGAATAAGGCCACAGTTACCCGCTACCAGATCGATATCACCGAAAAAATGGTAGAAGATGAGGTCAACCGCATCAGCCGTCGCTATGGTAAAGTGGAGGATCGCGATGAGGTCGCCACAGATGACGATATCATCTACGCTACCTACGAACTGAGCGATGAAAATGGCACTGTAGCTGAAGAAAGCCAGAAAGTAGAAGATACTGTACTGTTCAGCAAAATGCCCGAAAAGCTGCGTGAGCAACTAAAAGGCAAAAAGCCAGGCGAAACTCTGGTATTCCGTCCGGCCGATATTGCAGAGGGGGATGAGCTGAACGCGTTCATGAAAGACCCTCTTAAATCCACTGCTGACGCTGCAGGCAACCATTATAAACTGACTCTTACAAAAGTCGGTTTCCTGATTCCTGCTGAACTGAATTCCGAGCTCTTCCTCCAGACGTTTCCTAATGATATGATCGCAGATGAAGCTGCCTTCAGTGAAAAGGTACGCGAGGAACTTTCTACGGAATATGGAAGAGTAACCCGTGACCGTCTTCATAATGAGATCTATGAACTCCTGGTTCATAATACACCCATCCAACTGCCGGAGACTTTCCTGAAGCGCTGGCTGAAGGAAGGTCAGGAAAAACCGAAGTCTGATGAAGAAGTGGAAAGGGAATATCCCGGTATGGACCACCAACTGCGTTGGACACTCATCTCCGATCAGCTTATGATCGAAAACCAGATCCAGGTTTCCCGTCAGGAAGTGATCGATGATATCAAAGCCCGCGTATTGAGCTATTTCGGAATGGAAGCCGACGAGGAAGCTACATGGATGGATAGCTATATGCAGAAGGTGATGAAAGATGAGAAGACCATGGACGAGACTTACCGCAGGCTGCTGTTCGACCGTCTGTTCGAATGGCTGGAAGGACAACTGACCATAGAAGAAAAGACCATCGGTGAAGAAGAATTCTTCAAGCTCCAGAGCCCACACGAAGCTCATCACCATCACCACTAGTCCTTTGATAATGTAATAACCAGGCTGTCTCGAAAGGGACAGCCTTTTTTTTACCCCGTCACCCCGCTTCCTAAAGTTCTCCGGGTTTTCAATCGCGTGCGGCAGCCTTATCTTCGCACCATGTCAGGAAAACTGTTACAGAGTTGAATATGCCCAAAACCTTAGTGGTCATAGCCGGACCTACAGCCGTGGGGAAAACCGCTGTTGCTATCGAACTGGCAAAGGCATTGAATACCCGTATTGTTTCTGCCGACAGCCGTCAGTGTTATCACGAAATGACCATCGGGACGGCCAAACCCAGCTCGGAAGAGCTTTCGGAAGTGAAACATTATTTCATTGATGAATTTCCGGTTACAAAGAACATCACAGCTGCAGACTATGAGCATCTCGCACTGGAGTACATCAACCAGATTTTTGAACGGAACAATTTCGCAGTACTCACAGGTGGCACCGGCCTCTACATCAAAGCAGTTTGCGAAGGTCTGGACGAAATGCCACCAGTTAATCCCGCTATAGAAAAAGAAGTAACTGACCACTACGCTACTCAGGGACTGGAATGGCTGCAGCATGCAGTCCGCCAGGAAGACCCGGAGTTCTTTTCATCGGGAGAAGTTCAAAACCCTGCCCGGCTCCTGCGCGCGCTCGTCTTCAAACGATCAACAGGAGTAAGTATTGTCCGATTCAGGACCGGCCGGAAGAAAGAGCGTCCTTTCAGGATCATCAAATTTGTTCTGGACCTTCCCAGACCAGAGTTGTACTTAAGAATTGAACAGAGAGTCGATCAGATGATGAAGCAGGGGCTCCTCGACGAAGTCAGGACTTTATACCCGCAACGTAACTTAAAAAACCTGCAGACGGTCGGCTACGTCGAGCTGTTCGAATACCTTGAGGGAAAATGTTCTCTGGATGAAGCAGTCGCAAACATCAGGCAGCACACCAGAAACTATGCTAAACGGCAACTCACCTGGTTTAGAAAGGACCCGGAATTCATTTGGCTGAATCCACAGAACGCGCAGGCTGCAATCCTCTCAAAACTGAATATCAACCCCGGATACTAAACAGTAGCCTGTGCTGCTTTCACAGCTTCTTTATGGTCGATATTCGCCAGTTGCCCACAGGCTGCATCGATATCCTTACCTCTGCTCCTCCTGAGCCTTGCATTCACTTTCTTTGACTCGAGATAGCGCATAAACTGATCCGCCACCCGCTCTTCAGGTTTCTCGAAAGCAGCAGCTTCGATAGGGTTGTATTCTATGATATTGACCAGATCAGCAGGCACCCTGCGATAAACCTTGATCAGCTCATCCGCATCCTTCAGGCTATCATTAAAATCTTTAAAGAGGATGTATTCAAAGGTGATCTCGTTTTTAGTCATCAGATAGAAGTAATTCAGCGCATCAATGAGCTCTTTAAGGTTGTTGGTCTCATTGATCGGCATAATCTCATTTCGCTTGACATCATTAGCCGCGTGAAGCGACAAGGCCAGCTTAAAACGAACCTGATCATCGCC
This sequence comes from Bacteroidota bacterium, assembly GCA_023409975.1. Classification (GTDB taxonomy): domain Bacteria; phylum Bacteroidota; class Bacteroidia; order Chitinophagales; family Chitinophagaceae; genus JAFIGV01. The sequence goes on from JAEYQO010000058.1 coordinate 65,750, forward strand.
CAGCTTCCTGATCATCCTGGCAACTCCTGCTGTGGAGACTGTAATACGTCTCGGACTCATTCCCAGGCATTCCGGATCTGTAATCTTGTTTATGGCTTTCAACACATTGCTATAATTAAGCAGAGGCTCGCCCATTCCCATAAAAACAATATTTGTCAGCGGCTTTCCGTAGTGCTTGATCGCCTGCTCATTGACAAGGACCACCTGATCGACGATCTCGTCAAAATCAAGATTGCGTTTGCGTGGCAGGTAACCCGTAGCACAAAACTTGCAGGAAAGTGAGCACCCCACCTGTGAAGAAACACAAACCGTCAACCGCTTATCCGTCGGAATAAGTACAGATTCTATAAAATGACCATCATGAGTGATCATCCGGTTCTTGATGGTGCCATCAGCACTAAACTGACTATGATCGATCCTGAGAGCTGGTATCGTGTAATCCGCCGAAAGGCGCTCCCGGAGCGCTTTGGAGAGATTACTCATATCTCCGATATTCGCCGCGAATTTCTTCCAGAGCCATTCATTGATCTGTTTCGCACGAAACGCAGGCTCTCCCCAGTCTTTCAATTGCTGCTGTAGTTGCTCCGGAGTCAGACTTCTCAGGTTCTTCATGCTGCAAAGGTAAGATGCTAAACGCCAAGCACAAGTTAAATATTGCAGTAAAATATATCTTTGTTGGTGCTATATATGTTCAAAATAATCTTATATTTTTCTAAACAAAACACAGTAATATGAAAAAGGTACTCCGCTTTATTGGCGTCCTACTCCTCATCATCATGGCAGGCGTCATTATCCTCGGCCTGATCGCACCGAAAGATATCCAGGTAGAACGCGCTCTCGTCATCAATGCGCCTAAACATGTAGTCGCTAAGCAGATGTTCAGCTTCAGCAATTTTGAAAACTGGAACCCCTGGCTGGCATACGACCCGAACACCAAATCGACCATAGAGGGTGAAGATGGAACACAAGGATCAAGATACTCCTGGACCAGCGATGAGATTGGCAGTGGTGAAATGGTAATGGATGAGGTGAGTGACGAACAAATCCATTACAGCATGAAATTTTTCAATCCCTGGGGCGACTCTGATGCTGATGGCTATTGGAAACTACAGGACCTCGGCAATGGCCAGACAAAGGCTGTATGGACCTTCAATACACATATGGGATTTCCTTTTAACGGACTGATGATGGCTATGGGAATGGGAAAAAGTCTGGAAAAAGATTTTGACAAGGGCCTCGACAATCTGAAGAATTATGCAGAAATGCACGCCAATGATGCCCCGGATTACAAGATCGAATCGATTCAATACCCAGGACATACCTATGCTGCTATCCGCAAAACGATTTCAGTTGATCATGCCACTATGATGCAGTTCTTTGACGAAAGCTATCAGGCACTCGGCCAGGCTGCTGGTCCCCGGATCTCCGGACCCGCCAGCGCGCTCACCTACAATTGGGATGAAGCTAACAAACAGGCAGATATAGCTGTTGCATTCCCGGTCTCCGGAGAAGAAGCTGTCAAAGGCGCCACAATGATCAGGGTTGATCCCTCACCCGCATACCGCCTTACCTATATGGGCGGATATAGCGGGCTCTATGCTGCTCACGATCAGATCGGCAAACATGTGGCAGCCCAGGGCAAGACGCCCACACTCGCGCTGGAAGAATATATTACCAGCCCCGGAGAGGAGCGGGATTCCACCAAATGGGTCACACATGTGATCTATCTGGTAAACTAAATAGCTAAAATTTTTTTCTGGTTTAAGAATGCTCCGGGCTGTCCTGGGGCATTTCTTTTTTCAATCATCAAAAGTGCAGCCCTTCGGGTAGGCCGATCATTATCAAACCACTACACAGTAAATCATATATTCGCAGGGAGTAGTGCCCATGAAGGTTTCCATCATCATTGTCAATTACAACGTCCGGTACTTCCTGGAAGTCTGTCTGCATTCTGTTTACAGAGCACTGGACAATATAAATGGCGAAGTGATTGTGGTCGACAACAATTCTGTCGACGATAGCTGCGATATGGTGAGGAAGCAGTTCCCACAAACAGTACTCATTGAAAACACCGCTAACACCGGATTTTCCAGGGCCAATAACCAGGGCTTTGCAGTTGCGAAAGGAGAGTATATCCTCTTCCTGAACCCCGATACCGTTGTGCCAGAGGATTTTTTCGGTAAAATGCTGGATTATATGGACCGGCACCCCGAAGCAGGTGGCATCGGTCCCCGGCTCATCGATGGTAAAGGGCAGTACGCCCCTGACTCTAAAAAGTCCTTCCCCACTTTGTCGGTAGCGATCTTCAAAGCTACCGGTATCAATAAACTTTTTCCCCGGTCGCCCCTTTTCAACAAATATTATGCACCACAGATCGGTGAGTGGGAAACTGCCGCGGTAGAAGTCCTTTCAGGTTGCTGCATGATGATGCGTCGCGAGGCCATTCTGGCTGCTGGCGGCGCATTCGATGAAGACTTCTTCATGTATTTCGAGGATGGGGATCTTTGTTACCGAATCCGGAAAGCAGGTTTTAGCAATATCTATTTTCCGGAAGTCACGGTAATTCACTACAAAGGTGAAAGCACCCGCAAGACGACACTTTCCTATGTGAAGATCTTCAATGAAGCCTTCGCCATTTTTGCAAAAAAACACTACAGCAGTACCAACGCCCGGACATTCCTTTTTTTCATCAATGCAGGGGTAGTGCTGCGGGCCATATTATCCATGATCAAAACGATCCTGAAGATCTTCAGGATGCCTTTGTTCGATACCATTATTCTATTACTGACGCTTTGGTTCATAAAGGAGTTCTGGACGGAGGAAGTAAAGAACGCACCAATACCCCTCAGCTCCGTTTACCTAACCTTTCCTGTCTATGTGCTCATCTGGACAGTAAGTATGTTCCTGAACGGCAGCTATGATCAGCCCTATCGGGCAACGCGTGTCATCAGGGGGATGCTTATCGGCACCATCTTCTGTCTTGCATTTTTCGGACTGATCCCGGCAGAGATCAGGCACTCCCGTGCGATCATCATACTGTCTGGCCTGTTTGGCGCCGTCCTGCTGGTAGCCTTGCATGAGTTACTGTACAGACTGGGTGTATTGCGTATCGTCCCCTATGATGCTGTTCCGCATGGGGCCCTGGTGGTTGCAGAGCAGGACCAGTACGAAAAAACAGCAGCATTGTTGCGTCGGGTGCATTACGCTCCGGAGATCTATGGAAGAGCAGGAATCCGGCCGGAGGATACGAACGGCACCCTGGGAACATTGCCTGATCTGAAAGCCATAGCCCGGACAGCGGGTGTCAACGAAATCATATTCTGTGTCAATGGGTTGAGATATCAGCAGATCCTTGCACAGATGCAACACTGCGGTGGAGCATTTGAATATAAGATCCATCTTCCCGGGAGCCGCAGTTTTGTAGGCAGCAATTCCAGCAATACCTCGGGAGACCTCTACACCATTGATCAGCGGTATAATATCGCCAGTAGTCCACAAAGAAGAAACAAAAGGGTATTTGATATCGCCAGTTCATTGATGCTATTACTATTCAGTCCGATTCTGGTCTGGTGGGTCCATCGGAAACAGGGATATTTCAGTAATAGCTGGAACGTTCTTATCGGCAGCCGCACCTGGATTGGATATCCTCAGACCGAGCAGCAGTTTCAGGACCTGCCGCAACTGCGGGAGGCGATATTACCACCGTATTATTTATTACCCGGGTTTCAGCCGGCAGGAGAGATACGCCGGAAGATGTACCTGCGTTATGCCAGAGATTATAAGCCGGTGCAGGACCTCCAGTTTCTGATGAAGAATTTCCCGTTTTTAGGAAGAGAAACTGAAAAAGATTTTGTGAAAAGATAAAGCTGATTATCTTTGCAATCCCGAAACACAATCCTCCTTAGCTCAGTTGGTTAGAGCACCTGACTGTTAATCAGGGGGTCGTAGGTTCAAGTCCTACAGGGGGAGCCACTAAAATCAAGGTCTGGATAATTCCAGACCTTTTTCTTTTATACTAGTCGCAGTATTTATTGCATTGAATTGGTTGTAGACGTCAGGTGCTCAACCCAACTGAGCGCGGAGGAGCAATGCTATCTGTTTCGTTATTAGTTGATACTCTAAAAAAAGTAAATTGCTGAATGCCCAGCTTTGTTTTAGAAGAAGTTATATCGGAACTAGTAGATAGTAATCGTTCTCTTTCTTCTCCTTTACTAAAACTACAGTACTTCGCTGAGCTGACTAACAATAAAGAACTATTAGCATTCGTACGTTCTGAACTGAATGGATATAAAGAAGTTCAGAACATGCCAGATTACAGGATTGCGGATGCCCAAGTTTTAGTTGATTTTCAGTTTGGACCTACACAACATTTAGGTAAGGTCTTTCCAGTAGAAATGATAGATGAACAGCATCAACCAGCATTTAAATATTTATACCTTAATGAATCTGTCAGTGTACTAGAGAAGATTGAACGTGACCCAGGTACTGACCAGTTTATTATCCAAACATTCCCACTTTCCCTTTTACATTTTCTACAATCGGGTACTGCACAACTGTATACCAATCCACATTTTAAAGCAAGAGTTTTTGCAGCAAAGAAAATTACCAATCGAAATTGTGTTACCAGTGCTCTTACAGCATTAAGGTCCCGATTATTATCCTTCTCTATGGAGATAGGTAAAACTTTCGGGTACAATATTCAGATTGAGTCATTTAATCGCGAAGAAATAAACAATAAAAAAATAGTAACTATTATGAACACTACGATTACAAATAACGGCGATGGCAACATCGTCAATACCGGTGCACATGCATCAGTGAATGCATCAATTCAAATTAATAAAGGGGATAAACAAGAGTTACTTGGGAAATTAAAAGGCTTGGGTGTCGAGGATAAGGACATTAATGAGCTGGAGGCAATCATTGACTCAGAAACACCCGATTATACTACCCAGACACTCGGACATAAGACCATAGATTGGATAACAAACGTATCAGGTAAGGCTTTAAAGGGTATAGGCGGAATTGCCAAGGAGGTGACATCATCTTTGCTTGCCAACCTGATTATGCAATATTTTGGTATTCCCAGCTAGGATGAGCTGACCTAATTAATCGAGCCCATACACATCTACATGAAATTAATCTGAGATGCTAACAACTAAAGAAAAGGATGTGAAATTCTAGCTGTAATTGTTCACAACGATGGCGAAAAAATGTTAGATGGAGAAGTAATCGCCCAGGATTTAAATCTTAAAACATCTTCAGTTATGAAGGTGGTTGAGTACCTGACAAGGCGGGGGCTGATAGAGTTGATAAGTTGATAAGAGAATAGGTCTTCTCATCACCCTCGCCCTCTTCTTTGATGATGCCGTCACCGGTCATCTTCTTCAGGAGGTTGAACAGCTGCAGACCTTTCAGGTCGATGCCCTCAGCGATGGCTGCCTTGGTTGCGTTCGGATTGTTTTGCAGGAATTGCTGCAGTTGCTCGTTCTTGTTTTCCATGTTGGTTTGTATTTATAAAGCGAGTATAGCCGTACCGGGTGGAACCGGGAAAACAATGGGTGACAAAACTTGGGCGTTAGCGAAAATTCCGCAGTTCGGTGGCAATGCCCGCTGTAACTTGGCGACGGGCATATAATATAGATACGTAGTTGAGGGTAAAAATCAGGAGATGCCCATCACATGGTCAGGACTGGCCATAAAAGAGGTTCAGAAAGGGCTTTACTGCAAGATTTACTGCAAGAGGGATTTACGCTGACCATCCAATCAAAGCGAAACGCTTGCCCGTCTTGCGTTTGGCGCAACAGACCTTTAAGCCAGCACCCTGATTACAAGTCAGGCGAGCATTTCTGGGTTGACTTATTCGAACATATTGCTATGCTGCCTTACTCTTAGAACTTTGTTCATCGCCTTCACGAAGATTGTCTCAACCAGGTCTCTGTCAACCTGGCTGATGGGATAATAGACTTTTAAATCGATGCCCGGATACCTTCGAACCGGGAGCTTATAACGAAAACCACGGCTTGCCCGTTCTTATATATCACAACTTGTGCAATCAAGCCTTCATAACTATATGTAATGACAGCAGATGGGAAGTCTGGTCAGACGCTTTCCAATATGGACATTCTTTGGTTAACAGTAATTCCAACATCCCAAGCCTTGGCATCCTCAACCACATCTCCTATTATAGGACGCACAAGTTTTCAACCACGTTCATATAAGCGCTAAAATACTAGAGCTTGTTGATAGGGTATAATAGGAGAAAATGCAACCGTTTTTACACAAAAACGCAATAGTCGGGTTCAGAAGTCACGCCTATTTGTCCTTCCTATCTCAGGTACTGGACAATCAGAAGGAGTGCGACCAAGTTGAACGCAATGATGAACGCCAGGCGAATCAGAACGAAAGATAGGGTTCGCTTATTCATTCCACCAAGATAGATCCTCTTCCCCGTGCCTGATACCGTTAAAGCCCCTTTTAATCTAGCGGCAAACACAATATCTTTATAAATAATATCAGAAACCAAACAAATGTGTAAAACACCCTTCAAGGCAAATTCAACAGTTTATGGCACAGCGTGAAATATCCAATCTTGACTTAAAAATAAAACTCACAAATGAACACCTTAATAATGGTGGCATAGAGAAAATATGGGATAAAGAGCTACTCGAAGACATGCTGTTAGTGAAATCTGGACGAGACGGCAATGTGAATCCAGATACAGTAAGTACAAGGGTAAACGCATTTATGTTAGCCATCCTTGGAGGGCAGCTAGCGCCACCACTATATAGTCCGCATCATCTTTCCGAATATGAATCAACACTGCAGAAATCGAATAGCTTCGACCAGACTAATATAGATACGAAGGAGCAGTTCGATAACATATATGAAGAATATAAGACGAAAACCGACTTCCTCTTCAGAGGTCAAAGAGAAGCTAAATGGCGACTGTATGGCAAGATACAGCGACAATGGATTGTAGAGGGACTATCAAAGAAATTTGACAGCTATGAATCACTTCTCAAGAAAATGGTAGAACTAGGGCGTGATAGATATAATCAAAAGTATGTTGAGTTACTAGGTGAAAAACATGATGATGTTGATAATGACATAGCGGTTCTCAGTTTTCTCCAACATCATGGTTGTCCGACACCACTACTCGATTGGACTTATAAATTTCAAAACGCTCTCTTCTTCGCCATAGATGGACTAAGTACTGACTATCGAAAACGCGAAATAGATGACTATTGTAGCGTTTACTACATAGAAGAGAAATACTTTGAAAGCGGCGGCGTAAGAAATATGATTTACGAGAGTATCGAAAAGCTACAAGAACCTACTCTGCATAAACTGATAGATAGGTTTACCGACGATGAAGAAAAAAGACAAAAAATGCGGCAGCACTTTAAGGGGCGTCAGGCGATTGACATAAAGAGAATAAAAGGTTCAGGAATGATTTCATCCATGCTTAAGATTGAACATATGATGAAGGTACCCGGTACTTATTTCTCCGATGGAAGACCGGACGATATAACATTCTCCTTGAATAATAGCACTAATATCCAGAATCAAGCTGGCGCATTTACCTGGAATTCTGATGCTACAAAACCGTTTGAATTGGTCGTTAACGAACAAAACATTGAGGCTGAAGAAGGTCAGGGTCAAGATGAATTCAGAACAAAATATCAGCTCTGCGAGTGTTTCAACATAAACAAAAAACTCGCCAACTACATCAATGATGTGCTAACAAAAGATGGAATAACAAAGGCCTTTATTTACTCCACCCCAGATATAGATACATGGGACATCTATAATTCTTGTATGGAGTAGATAATGACGAATTATTCCCCTTGCTATATTTTCTATTGTGTGAGACAGGTCAGGGATGGCAAGCGGAAAAATTAAAACGCCACAAAGATTATATTTATCTCTTACAACCGAATATAAACAACGATGTCTCAGCCAAATTACTGGGTCTTCCAAGCTAACCCAAAGCACTATAAGATTATTGAAGCACTCCAGGACAATGCACTGGGCAAACCGATGCTGTGGAACTGGATGTAAATTCCGGATCATGTTGACCCACCGTTCTGGATCATGTTGACCCACCATTCCGGACCATGTTGACCCACCCTGTTGGCGCTTACGCCTTGGGGCCGATTCTTCCTATTCTGGGATGTTGACCCACCCACGACAGTCATTAAGGAAGCCTGCGAACCAAAATTCTGGGATGTTGACCCACCTATTTTGATCTGCGAGAGTAGGATTTAGAGTTATTCCGCGATGTTGACCCACCTATTTTGATCTGCAAGAGTAGGATTTAGAGTTATTCCGGGATGTTGACCCACCTGCGTCAGCTATTGAGGAAGCCTGCGCACCAAAATTCTGGGATGTTGACCCACCTGTTTGATCTGCAAGAGTAGGATTTGGTGTTATTCCGGGATGTTGACCCACCTTTCAAACATGGAGAGGGGCTCCTGATAATTGTCATTCTGGCATGTTGACCCACCTGTGTTAAGGCCTAATGTTCTGAGCTTTCGCTGTCTTTGCCCAAAAAAATCTTTAAGGGCATGGCACAAAAGCCGGTATCAATGGATCAGCTAAAACAATTACTTCAACTTAAAAATGACGGTATCGGCGTGCGAGAGATGGCCCGACGCCTAGGCATCTCGCGCAATAGCGTGCGCAAGTACCTTTGTAAGTCATAAGTTTCGATAAATGCGATGTAAGTGCCATCAACAGACTGATTTAGCCTGCAAAACTCTGCACTCATTGTTGCCGATTTATCTGCACTCATGTTGCCGAATACTGTGTATTCATTGTTGCCGAAACTTATGTACTCCTG
>JAEYQO010000061.1 GCA_023409975.1 Bacteroidota bacterium
GCTCAAAAGGAGAACTACAACTGGTGTTTTGGTATACATACAGGAATTAGTTTTTCTACCGCCCCCCCTTCACCTGTTAGCTCAAGCATCAGGGCTGGCTGGTCACCAGCAACTGTAAGTGATGCTAACGGAAACCTGTTGTTTTATACAAATGGTGCAAGAGTATGGAACCGAAATCATCAACTAATGCCCAACGGGGGACTAATAATTACACCTGCAAGTGGAATAATCGATGATGAGGTAGGTGAAGCTATCGTCATTCCTCATCCGGGGAATGCAAATCAATATTATATTTTCTCATCGCCGTCACCTAATATTTCGATTGACATAACCTCTTCTATAGTTTCTTTGCGATACAGCATTGTTGACATGAGTCTAGATGGTGGTTTGGGTGATGTGCTGCCTGGTTTCAAGAATGTGGTTCTGGATACGGGGGTTTCATCTGCATTGACTGTTGTAGGAAATGGAAGCTGTGATCAATGGTTGATCAGCCACCGTCGTCTTGGTTTTGAACTAAGAGTGTATAAAGTTTCAGCAACAGGATTGAATGCTATCCCAACATCATACAATAGCAATTTAAAACTTGATCACCATTCACGCTATACTGAATTGAAGGCTGCACCCAATGGCAACCGGTTAGCTTTGTCGATCTTAGATACTTTTTCTATGCATACTATTTTGGTGTATGACTTTGATCAGTCAAGCGGATCTATTAGTAATGCCAGAACTTTGATAAACGAAACGGATTCAACTATCGTCTACGGTATTGAATTTGCGCCAAATTCGAAACTATTATATTTCGTTGCGAACAAATTAGCATACTGGAATGAGATTTTTCAGGTGAATCTTCAGTTACCTACACTGTCGGAGATTATTGATTCAAGAATTTTCATCGGTCAAAAGCGGCACACTGGTGATTTACAACTCGGTCCGGATCAGAAGATATATTTCGTTGATGGACATAATTATTCCCTTGGTGTAATAGAACATCCGGATAATTATGGTCCGGCTGCACATCTTATCAATGATCATATTGTTCTCGGGAGTCTCTCTGATACTGTCGGGATGGTTTTTGGGTTATGTAATCCTGTGCCTTTAAAGTTTGCTTCGTTTGCTCATCAAAACTTTATCGCCTGTGAATTACCCTATCAGCTTTCTGCAACCTTGAATGCAGATACCTATCTGTGGAACACCGGTGCTTCCGGAAAGTCAATTACGATAAATCAGACAGGTACTTACTGGGTGAAAGCTGCACAGTCCTGCGGTGCCTGGAGAACAGATACTTTCCATGTCGTCCCCTCCCCATACGAGCCGCTGAATGATACAGTTATCTGTGATGGAGGGCCTCTGACACTGTCGCTTGACGCTACTTTTTATCACCGGTGGAGCGATGGTTCGATCGGACCTGAGTTCACCATTTCTGGTTCAGGCCTCTACAGTGTTCAGTCGGTGGTCGGCACGTGTACCTACAATGACACCTTTCAGGTGACTATCTATCCTGCCAACCAAGGCGATTTTCTGCCTACGGATACTCTGATCTGTAACGAGGGTATGTTTGCATACTTAAAGCCCCGATATGAGTTTGAAAACTGTGTTTGGAACACAGGCGATACATCCCTGAACCTACTGATAGATGCCCCGGGCAGGTATTGGTTTGAAGCCTACACACCGTGTGGTACATACAGGGACACGGTGGAAGTCAGGTTTTGCTCTCCGGAAATACAGTCGGTTGATCTGCGTTCAGATACTATTTGTGCCGGAGACTGTGTTAGTTTTTCGGCGGTGGTAGATAATTACCCTCAAAGTTACAGTTGGTTTTTTGAAGGTGGCAATCCTTCCACTGCCAATGTGGCCACGCCACTTCCGGTGTGCTTTGATAGTGCCGGAAGATTTACAGTGGGTCTCAAAGTATCCAATGGGGGTGGCGAAGATTCCATTTCCAGAACCATTGTGGTAATGCCGCAGCCTGATCCGCGGTTTGAGGATACTACCATCTTTGTCTCCTACAAGAGCAGGGTGGTGCTACCTGCCTGCGCATCGGCAGCTCGTTTGGACTGGTATCTGCAGGATTCGCTGGTTTGCAGTCAGTGTGATCAACTGGAGTTTATGGCAAGAGTCTGGCGGTCGGATTACCTTTTGATTGCCACAAGCAGTGATTGCGTAGATTCCTGCCGGTTTCGGGTATTAGTTTCTGATATTCCGACGGAAGTATGGCTGCCAGGTGCTTTTAGTCCAAATGGTGATGGGCTTAACGATTTCTTCCGGCCGATAACAGACAATCCTAATGTGGTGATTGTAGGTTTTTCAGTGTTTAATCGTTTTGGCCAAAGGGTTTTATGGACCAATGATCCGCGTGGCTGGGATGGCACACATAATGGCGTTCCCGTAAGCATGGGCACATATTTCTGGTATTTGCGATACAGAATAGCGGGTTCACAGGAGCTGTATTCACTTAAGGGGGATGTGACCGTGGTGCGGTAATCCTATAGTCGGTTTTCTTTTACAATGATGCATCTTATTCGGACACTATTGTTGCTTGGCGTTTCGTACGTATTTGGTACCCATAGTTGCTATGCGCAGGCTCCTGCTTTGTGTGGACATCCCTTTTCCGATGATACTACATATTCAGGTCAGGATTATCAAAAAGTACTTTTAGAAGGCGAACAACGATTTCAGTTATCAAGAGAGAAGCAGAAATACAGAAAGTCAGAGGGTATTATTACAATTCCTGTTGTTGTCAGGGTTGTTTATGCTGATGAATCGGAGAATGTAATTGAGTCAAGAATTATTGAACAGATTGAGATTCTTAATCGAGCTTTCAATCCTACAAGTGGTGATCTCCTGAAGGTTCCACATGAGTTTCGAAACCGGTTTGCCGACATGGAGATCCAGTTTTGTCTCGCCAGTTTAGATCCGTATGGTCTGCCCACTACAGGGATTATACGCGAGCGGACAACAATGCAACAAGTGGGATTATATTATCAAATGTTTGTCGACTCGGTTGGGAAAGCTAAAAGTTGGGATACCCAACGATATCTAAATATTTGGGTGGCGAATACAGGAACTTCGATTAGTGGCTATGCCGTTAATATCTTAATGGCAGACTCTGTGAGAGATGGAGTCGTGATACACCCTGAGTATTTTGGTGAAAGACTGTCGGGGCGCTTTGCTTCTGGTAAGACTCTAATTCATGAGATAGGACATTATCTGGGTCTGGAGCATATCTGGGGTGTTGATGAGGGATGTGACAGTGATGATATGGTAGATGATACACCATTACAGGGCAGTCCATCAAATGGCTGTCCAGTCTATCCGCAGTTTTCATGTGGCGGATCTAATATGTTCATGAACTATATGGATTATTCTGATGACGAATGTCTTCTGATGTTTACCCATGGCCAAAAGAAACGTGTAAGATCTATTCTGGATATTTATAGAACGGAATTGATTCAAAGTAATTCAGTTTGCCAGATACCGACAAATGAATCTGAAAATCTTGACCTGTACCCAAATCCAACAAGAGGTAGTTTAAGGATAAGGTCACCATTTGTGTACGAGCGTGAGTTTACGATTAGTGTTATAGACTGCGCGGGAAGAATTGTGTTACAGGAAATTAAGAAAAAACAGAATGAAGGATTGGTTGATCTGAGTTCACTCGAAACAGGCGTCTATTTTGTAAAGATTGATAATAAAGTCTATAGGGTATTGAAGATTTAGTTTATATGATTTCGAAACAATAGATGCACTCAGTGTGTATGAAGAGTCGCTTTTTTCTCCTAATTTGTTGCACCAGGACAGCAGTGGACAATGGTTTCCGCTGCCCAGGAAGATCAAGATCGAACCTGAATATGAAGTGGGTCTTTATCCCAATCCGGTAGATCATAGCTTCCAGATTATCGGAATCACATCAGGCGAGCTTCAGGTTTTGGATTTGACTGGTAGAACTCTGATGGTTCAGGAAGTAATTGAAGGAGTTGCTATAGATGTTTCTGCATTGCCAGGAGGCGTCTATATCACGCGTGTTAAGGACGAGAATGGAAAGGTTCACATTCTCAAGTTTAATAAACAATAGGTGATGACTGAGAGTCATCCAGGCAGGATGGCTCTCAGTTCCTAATCTTTTTAACGACTATGAGATCATTACTTTTACCTGCTTTGCTCTTGTTTAGTAGTCTATGCTCCTATGGGCAGCAGACTCTCAACTTCTTAGAAGACTTCGGCCATTTTATGCCAAATGTCGGAACGACTACAATCAGGAGTTCCCATGCAGATTCGAATTACTTTATTGTAAGCGGCACACTTTGGGATACGTTGACGGATAAGCAGGGTGCCTATGTTGCCTCTTTTCAATATGACGGAAGTCTCAACTGGCGAAAAAACATAAGAATACCAAATAGACATACCTGGACTTTTCAACATTCTACTTTGATCAAATACGGGCAAAATTTTCTGATGCTTGGGAGTGAAATGGATGATTCCATCAAATATGATACTGCTATGGTCTATCGGCCATTTCTCTATCGTTTTTCGTCTTCCGGAGATAGTGTAATCCAGATTGGCAACTGGATTGATGATCCTCGTGAAAATATTTGGTGTACTGCCTTGACTAAAACAAACACGGATCAGATACTTATTGCCGGAACAACATACGGTACAACTTTTCTTTTTAGCCCCTGGGATAATATCTGGCTTCCGGATTCCAGTGGGATATTTTTGATGAAGCTTGATTCGTTGGGACAAGAGCAATGGACTAAGAGGCTGTATTTTTCAAAGCGTAGCCTTAATGGAACCTATGTGGTTAGGCGCGTGTATACCAGCAACGATGGTGGGATTTTACTAGCCGGTCTTGGCGGTGACCAAGGATTCAGTCCGCCATCGGCGAGCCACTTTGTAATAAAGCTGGATAGTAATGGGAATGTGTTATGGCGGAAAAATTACAGAACCAATAATCATCCGGAAATCCGTGAGATGGATATTATCCCCTCGTCTACGGGTGGTTTTTATTTTCTAACCTGTCTGGCTTTACAGCCAGTTGATGCGTTTGGTGAAGTGTCAAGCTCTGTTTTATTCTACGGAAGGTGTGACCATAATGGTGATACCATATGGACCCGTCAGTTTGCGGATACGGGGAAGGTGTATGGCTATAAATGGAGCATGGGTTACTCCCTTTCGCAAAGATCAAACGGCGATTTATTATTAAACTCAAATGTTTATTATGATTTCTTCCTTCGCCCGACGGTAATTGTTGCTGATAGTAATGGAGTCGTAAAATCTTACCGCGAGTTCGGATACAAACCTGTTCAATACGGATTCGAAAAAGCGATGTTCAATGCAATCGAGACGCCGACAAAACAGTGGTTGCTGACAGGCTACTATGCTTCACAATTTCCGATTCCGGGTGTCTGGGATAGTTCCGGAGCCTACGGTTGGATCGTACTCACAGATACGAATGGTTGCATCGTACCGGGCTGCCAGGTTGCAGATACTAAATGGGTTGCGCCTAATGTTGTTGCTGGAACAAAGCTGGAAGGAAAGTTTCGTTACTGGCCTAACCCGGCACTTGATGTCATCTATCTGGAACAAGAGCATAGTCATTCGGCTGAGTTGGTCTTACGCAATCTGCAGGGTGTAGTAGTAGCCCGCCAAAAACTACCGGTTGGTAGATCAGAACTAAGGCTCGATCATCTTCAGAGTGGGCTTTACCTGATGGTCATTCAATGGGATGACGGTGTTAAGGTCGTGGAGAAGGTGATGAAGCGGTAAAGTCTTTCCTTTAATTGGTAGTGTTTCAATGTTGTGTTTTGCTCTTGAAACCGTTGTCAATAGAGGGTTTCTTCAACTAATAACTTGACGTGTTAGGCCTTGAAATAAGCTGGGTGTCCTAGCAGATTTCTTATTTTGAGAGGCAAAGCGAGCGTCTGATGAGGTCTAATGCTAACGTAAAGAAGATAGAGGGAGACTGTTATATGATCGTAAGCTGGCAGAACATCACCACCGGAGGGGCGCAGTCGCTGACCATCAATGTTGACAAGAATGCAGTGGCCAATGCGGGCAAGACCATCCTGGAGGTGAAGTTTTTACCACCGCGTGGCCAGCAGACCTTCCCTCGTAACACCACCCCCATCAAATGAGTTTAAGAACTTGAAGTCGCAAAATGCGACTTCAAGCTGGGGTGGGAGAAGGAAACTGCCCAACGCTTTTACCGAACATGGTGTACTGATGCTGTCCAGTGTCTTAAATAGCCGGACAGCGATACAGGTAAATATCCAGGTTATAAGAGTATTTACGAAGCTCCGGAAAGCCCTGCTGACCCATCAGGACATCCTGTTAAAGCTGGAGCAACTGGATAAAAAGATCATCAACCTGGGTTTCGATGTGAAGATGCACGATGGGGAAATAGAGACCATTTTTGAGTTGGTAAAAGAGATCATGGAAGAAAAAAATAAGCCGCAAGAACCGAGAACTCCGATAGGTTTTAAGCCAAAAAATACAGGTAAATAAATAACCCGTTCCCAATAAAAATGCAACAAAAGACAGCGGGAAACGTACAGGCTTGCAAGCAAGCTTTTCGCCAGCTAGCAGCCCGCCATTCCGCATCCGCGGGAAAGACCAAAGAAGTCCTGTATGTGTATCACTGGCTGGATGCGAGCAGTCATCCTAATGGCTGGGTGGTGCAGGCCAATGCAGTGGACAATGGCATCAGCTACACGCTGGATCTGAGCGGAGAGCCTGCGACCGGTGTGCTGGCATTCCATCACCTGCATATGGATACGAATATGGCGCAGCAGCAGGTGGGCTTTAACCTGGAGCTGGGCGATGGCTTCCAGGCGCAGATGCGGGTGCGGCAGTATTATAATAATTCAGAGGACCTGTTTTATGATATCGTAAGCTGGCAGAACATCACCACCGGAGGACCACAGTCGCTGACCATCAATGTGGACAAGGCTGCAGTAGCCAATGCCGGCAAGACCATCCTGGAGGTGAAGTTCTTACCACCCCGTGGTCAGCAGACCTTCCCTCGCAACACCACCCCCATTATCGACAGGCCTTGGCTGACGAACACCGGATTTAGAGGTATGAAACGAATAATCCGTACTTTTGTAAGAAGTAAAAAGGTGCTATGAATACAGCAGTGATGCGGCAACGGTTACATGAATATATAGAGAGGGCAGATACTGCGCACCTGACTGCCATGTTTGTATTGTTAGAAAAGGAGTTGTCCACGCCCCACACTTATGATGCAGGCACTTTAGAAATGTTATACAAGCGCGTGGAAGCAGACCTTGCAGGTCGCAGCAAATCCTATACTGCAGCAGAAGCCTTTGCGATAGTAAGAAGCAAAAAATCCGCATAAGCCTTGTAATGTCCTATCCACTTATCATTAAAGGGGAAGCCCTTGCAGATATACAGGCAGGCTATGATTATTACGAGCAACAGCAGGCGGGTCTTGGCGAGCGTTTTTTATCCATTCTGCAAGGCCATTTCGAGGCCCTCTCAGAACATCCGCAGTATTATAGTTTTATAGACAGCAGACAGTTACTCAGAGATGTTGCAGTAGGTGTTTTTCCCTATGTAATCGTATATGCGATTATAGAAGAAGCAGTAAAAGTGTATGCTGTTCATCCGACCCATAAACATCCCACACAAGATTATACGGAATAACCTCCTGTATTGATTATTGAAAATGCTGTCTCTTGGTAAAGAGGCTTCTTTATGCTGCCGCGCACAGCCGTCGCAGTAACTTCCATTATCGTTAGGAACGGCTTGGCGCATCCATACAGGTGCGCAAACAGAGCCAATTCACAGGTCAAAAACATCTTTCACCCCAATGGATGTTATTACACCCCAAAGGATGAATGAAAAATATTTGTACTTTGTGAGGGGAGCCATAGAAACCAACACTTTGTTTATAAATTCCCATATAGCAAATCCAAAAATCCCCTCTAAAAAACGGGATAATGCATACCGCTTTGGGTTCAACGGTATAGACAAATGATGAGGTTGCAGATAACGGAAATCACTACACGACGTTGTTCGGAGAATATGCCCACGTGTTGTGTGTGGCTCTTGAAAATCGGCACTATAATTCAGCTCAGGCCTTCCCCTGTTAACAAAAATGACAAAAGGTACCGTAGAAATACGGTTGCCTGGTGCGATGTTAGTTGCTTTCTTTGTACGGATCTGGTAAGCTGTATATCATGAGAGAATGGAGTTAACCCTGAATGTCTGATACTGCGGTAATCACCGAAGTTCCCGGATTAGGACCCCGTCATGTCATGGCCAGCCCCTATAACCCATTCTATTACTAAGGAACACTGAATGAACTTACATTCGACCCTGTCTCCAAACTGACCACTATCGCTATGCGGCTGCCAGAACTACCACCTATCCAATCAGCTCCCGGCTGATGAAGAACCTAGTCTTGCCGCTGGAGGCAGAAGCCAGCGACAAGCTCCTGAATTCGATACCAGAAAGCACCCACCGACCCTTCTGGGTAATGTGGGTGGTTTCCGGGTATCATGAGAAACGCTTTTCCTCATAGCTGGCCCTTTGTCGCTTTTGCAGCAATTTTAAACACCACATTCCAACTTTTTTACACTATTTAGCAAAAAGAAATCCAGTCTTTGTACACTGCCTGAGGTTCACCGAACCAGCTTAATAATTGTTTCCCCAGCGTAAATTGATTAAATGTCGAAGGTCTGCCCCTCCGCCAATCCTCCGATACACCTCAGTTATACCTCCGTCATACCTCCTTTACTGCCGGACCCAGTCCACACCGGCCCTCGACCGCGTCATTACCGTTCACACCAACTTTATTATTATCTGTTTTTCGACGATTTCAGTCAGGAAAAGCCTCTTTTGAAGGGGATTATCAACGCAACAAATACCCCCATCAGAATTAAAATAATAAACGGGCTATTAGATGCAGTCCCAGCACGCTATCTTGTTCCTCCTGATTCTTAACAACCTGTAAATCTTATTTATGGCTATAGTCGATTCAATACTAAAAATCAAATCCGGAAAACTGGGCGATCTGCGTTTCTACAAAGACGCTGACGGCAGGACAATCATCAGCCAGGTAGGCGACGGTAAACCCAGAATTTCACTCGAGCATACAGATGCAAACCAGTTCATTAGCTACAACCTGGAGTTTGGACGGGCCTCAACTGTGGCCAGCCAGATCCGACGGGCCCTGCCAACACGCCAGAAATATATGCGGGACCCGGGTTATTTCAGTCGCCTCAGCGGACTGCTGACGCATATTGTACACACCGACTTCCTGGGAGAAAGGTTTGAACGCAAATTTCAACGGGGTAATTTAAACCTGCTGACTGGCTTCGAGTTCAACAGGAATCGCCATTTCAAAGAGGCTTTTCACGGCAAATTCAGTTCGGAAGTAGATCGGCAAACGGGAAAAATGAAGGTGGAATTCCAACCCTTCACTCCTGCTTTAGACGTCTCCGGGCCAGCCAATGCCAAACAATTTCAACTGATCGTGCAGGGTGCCTCCCTATCTAAGTCCCCTTCAAGAGCAGAGGATTATTCAGAGGTTTTCGACCTGCAGTCAGACGCGACGCAGGCGCCTTTCAGTCTTGAGCTGCAGGTAAAACCGGGTCAGGACGAGATAATGCTGCTCTCCGTGGGTATCATCTTTCTTGAAGAAGAATACGGCGAAGTTTACGTCGTTCGTGATGGGGCGCTGGTGATCCTCGATGCCTGTGTCCCGGCGATGGAGAACGAAGAAACTGAACCTGCTGTAAAGCTTACCCTGACGCAATATCTGGAACACCTGGATCATCATCTGCAGAAAAAATCCAATCAACGATGCGGACCGCTGCTGAAAACAGTTGGTACGACCTCCGGGAAAGTGGACACAATAAGTCCTGAACAAAAGGCCCAGCGACGGCGCTGGGACGCTACATTAGCAGCTCTCAGAAAAGGGGTTAGATAGTCGTGAATCAATAGCCTTTTATGCAACACGAGCTGATGATTGCACATCGGAAAGACATAGATCCTTCCTGGAGTCCGGATAACTCGCTAATCCGGCTTAGGCACAGATGCATAAGACGGTTATCAAAGTTTAAAGCAATATAAAGGCCGGAACCTGGCTTCCGGCCTTCTCCATTTGTCGATTCTTTTATATTCCCAGTCTACAACAATGTAAACCTGAAGTCCTTCTCAAACACATGTTTTGAAAACCGAGCACGGTAAAGAACAAACTGATCGCCGATAGCACACCGGTAATAGACCTCAGATTCTACCTCATAATGCATATAATTGGGGTCATCAAAACTCAGGAAGTATTCATTGGTGTGTTCAAAGCAGAGCTTATTCACTACGGTATAAACCACAGGGTCTTTCATCCCGGATCTTACATCCTTTAAGAATGGGTGCAGGCTCCTGAAATAGGTTACACAACCTAAAGTAAAAAAGATACCCCCGAAAAAAAGCAGGTAAACATAAAACAGGTCTTCTCTGTTAATCGGGTAATCAAGGATCATGTAATCTGTTCCAGATTCTATACGCTTATATAAATGCTCTTCATCCAACCTCGTGAATGGGAGAAGGATCTCTACAAGAAATCCCACGAAGAAAGCATAGCCCGCGCAAAAGATTTTTAACCGTTTATTATAAATGGACCGTAGATGATCCATTTCGTCTCTTGTTAAGGGTACCGAAACTTGTTCCTCAGTCTCATTCATCAATCCAATATACGGTTTTCTGTATATCTGTCCCGATGAGTAGCATTCACTCACGCTCAGCTCTTTTCACCCACATGTTTCTTCACCCAGGCTTCATAAACCCGCAGGAAGTCTTTGAGGAATTCTTTTGTCGAATCATTGGTCAGTGTTCCCTGGTCGTCAAACAGACTTCCCGCGCTGCCGATGTAAACCTCCGGCTGGGCAAGGGTCGGAACATCAACAAAGACCAGCGACTGACGCAGATGATGATTGGCACCGAATCCGCCAAGGTTGCTGATGGATACGCTGAGAACTCCACCCGGTTTCCCAGCCCAGGAGTTTTGCCCGTAAGGCCTCGATCCCACATCGATCACATTCTTCAGCACAGCCGGTACCGACCGGTTATACTCCGGTGTCAGAAACAGCACCCCGTCAGCAGAACGGATAGTGTCCCGCAATTGTAGCCATTCCTGAGGTGGTTGCTCTTCCAGATCCTGGTTGAACATCTGAACATTTGAAATGTCCGCAATCTCCAGCTCCAGGTTCTCGGGAGCTAATGCCTGTAATGCCTTCGCTGTCTTCAGATTGAATGATTCCTTACGCAGACTACCTACAAATACTGCAATACGATACTTTCTCATATTGTGTCTGACTCTAAAACCAGGCCAGCGTACCAGTTAGTTTCATTTACTCCTGTCTCTCTACCTTGCTCCAGAGGCGGTTTCTCAACAAAATGCAATAATTTCGGACAAACCCTTTTTGATGAGATACATTCTGCTACTACTGAGTATTTTATTAGTCCAGACCGCTTCAGCGCAGAAGAAAGCCGAAACGGTCCATATCCGTACAGCCATCTATTGCGATCACTGCAAAGAATGTGAGAGCTGTAGTGAAAGACTGGAAGAGGCCGTGTATCGTGTGAAAGGGGTTCGGCGGTTTGAGCTGGACGAAAAAAGCGCCACCATAAAAGTGATCTTCCATCCTCAGAAAACCAATGCAGTCGAAATACGTAAGGCCATCGCCGCCGTGGGGTTCGATGCAGATGATGTCAAAGCATTTCCCGAAGCCTACGAACAGCTCGACGACTGCTGCAAGCAGAGCCGCTGACCTGTAAAAACAGAAAAGCCGCCGGAGAACCGGCGGCTGGCATCAGGACCATGGCATAGACCCCTACTTCTTTAAATTAACCACGTCCAGTATCCTGAACCGTTTCATGCCTGCTGGTACTTTCCATTCCACCTCTGATGCTTTGCGGTAGCCCAGAAGTGCCGTTCCTATCGGACTCACTATGGATATTTTGTTCAGTTTCATGTCTGCACTTGCAGGCATCACGATCGTGAACTCACGTACTTTCTGTGTCTCCAGGTCCAGTACGGTCACCCTGGAATTAAGGCGTACGACATCCGCCGGCAGTTCTTCCGGCTTCAGGACAGTTGCACGCTTCATCTCGTTCGCCAGCGACATCTCCTGGTCGCTATTAGGTAACTTACCGCAGATCGTGCGCAGTAAATTGAAATCATCTTCCCCTATCAGAATGGGGCTGCTTACAGTGTTGTTCATGTTCATAAGTTTAGTTTAACATGGTCGACTGCTGCCAGCTCTTGAGCAGCCTGTCGTCGATATCATTAAAGTAGATCTCCTGAAAACTTCTGGTAGTTACAGGACTGACCTTCCGGAAGAATTTTGTTGGTTTTATATCGCTCAGTTCCTCAAAACCGCAGGCTTCCATCAGTTCCAGCATGGCCTTCAGTGTGTTGCCATGAAAGTTGGCCACCCGCACTTTCTTCTCTGTAATATCAAGGCCCTTGTAAAGATTGGGGTCCTGCGTTGCAATGCCCACCGGACAACGTCCACTGTCACATTTCAAAGCCTGTATGCAGCCAAGAGAGAACATCATTCCCCGCGCACTATACACAGCGTCTGCACCCAGAGAAATGCACTTGAGTATGTCGAATGCAGTAATCAGCCGCCCCGATGCGAAAACTTTGATCTCTTCTTTAAGGTTGAGCTTAGACAGGGTCTGCGTTACAAATGCCAGCGCTTCATGAAGGGGCATACCCACATGATCGGAGAACTCCAGCGGCGCTGCACCAGTGCCACCCTCGCCGCCATCTATCGTGATAAAGTCCGGAACGATGCCTGTGTTGACAATGGCATTACAGATTTCCACGAACTCCTGCCTGTCGCCAATACACATCTTGAATCCGATCGGTTTTCCATCAGATAAAACACGCAGGAACCCGACAAACTGGATCAGTTCCACTGGGTCGGAGAAGGCGGTATGTCTGGATGGCGAGTGAATTGTCGTATGCGGCTTAACGTTTCTGATCGCAGCGATCTCCTGTGTATTCTTTTCAGCCGGCAGAATACCGCCATGTCCTGGTTTGGCGCCCTGGGAGAGCTTGATCTCGATCATTTTCACTTCAGGCTTACCGGCATTTGCCTTAAACAGCTCCGGAAAGAAGTTTCCTTCCAGGTCGCGACACCCAAAGTAACCTGTCCCGATCTGCCAGATAAGGTCTCCTCCCTGCAGGTGGTGCTCGCTGATGCCGCCCTCGCCGGTGTTATGGGCAAACTTTCCAAGCGCAGCGCCTTCGTTCAGGGAGCGGATGGCGGTCTTGCTCAGGGCGCCATAGCTCATGGCGCCAATGTTGAGAATGCTCGCAGAGTAAGGCTGAGTACAGGCGGAACTACCTACAGTGACCCGCAGGTCATTTGTTTTTGGTCGAGCCGGAAAGGTGGAGTGGGCGACCCATTCATGACCAACTGTCTCCGGATCTTCCACCATACCGAAGGGTACGGTCTGACGAACGTTCTTGGCCCGCTGGTAAACTATAGACCGTTGCCTTCTGTTGAAAGGGCGGCCATCAAGATCAGATTCCCAGAAATACTGCCGTAGCTCAGGACGGATACCTTCGAGCATAAAGCGCACATAACCCAGTACAGGGAAATTGGCCAGTACCGTGTGCTTCTTCTGGCGCACGTTTACGATCGCAAGTACCATCAGGGCAGCAGTTACAGGAAACACCCAGAACCATCCGGAGTTCAATAACACAGCCGCAGCTAATACGAATAAGTTTAGGCTGGCAATGACCAGCAGAATAATGCCTCTTGCCGAAAGGTTCGGCAGTTTCGATGACATAACCGTTTTTTTTAGAAAAGGAAAAATGTAAGCTTTAATGATCCCCGGACCTGTAAAGGATCTGGTCAGGCCGGGGCCAGTGTATTAAAGTCCTTGAAGTTGGAGCAGTAAAAGACTTTATCGCAAAAGCACACAAAATGTCCCGCAGGTACAGATAGCCTGTAGCACCCGGCCAGAATGCCGCTAAGACTGCTATGGGAACTGAAATGATTCAATTGCTGCAATTTGCTCAGGCAAACATACAGAAGTTTCTGAATTGAAAACTATAGGTTCTGTTAATCCTTTGAAAGATGTAATAACATCTGTTATTCCTCGTCGTCTTCTTCGGGTTCTGTTGAATCCCTCCTGACGATGACCTTATCAATTCGGGCACCATCAAGATCAACCACTTCTATGGTCAGTCCGTACCAGGTAAATGTGTAGCCCGTTTCAGGAAGCCGGTGGGCATTATCCAGAACCAGACCGCCGACAGTTGAGAAGTCCTGCACCGATTCAGGGTCCGGCTCAATTTCGAAGTACATACAAAATTCCTCGATCGGAACGGCGGCATCCACGAAATAACTGCCGTCATCTCTCCTGATGATTTCCTGATCACGGTGAAGATCTTCAGTGACATCATTGACAAGGGTGTCCACAATATCATTTACGGTCAGTAACCCCTGCACACCACCGTATTCGTTAATAACCAGCGCCACACTGGTATTTCTCACGCGCATCTCTTCCAGCGCCTTATATGCTTTGATGTTCTCGGGAAGATAGACAGGTGTCTTGATCAGGGAGCGGAGATCGATAGGCTCTTTGCGGAGCATGACATTGACGAGGTCTTTGATAAAGAGCACACCCAGCACCCGGTCGAGATCTTCCTCACAGACGGGGTAAAGTTTATGTTCGCTCTCCTGGATCAGTTTCAGTGACTCTTCCTGTGGCTCGGTGATATCGATCCAGGTGATATCCAGCCGCGGGGTCATCAGTGATCCAACCGTCCGTTCGCCAAGGTGGAATACATTTTCAACGATATCCTGCTCGATCTCTTCTATGGCGCCGCTGCTGGTACCCTCCTGGATGATGGCCCGTATCTCTTCTTCCGTAATCTCACTGCTTTTGGTTCGCTTGATACCCAGCGCCCGCATCAGCAGATCTGTGGTGCGCGTCAGCAACCAGATAAACGGAGAGGCGATTCTCGCCACTGTATCCATGGGCCCGGCAGTCATCTTTGCGATGACTTCCGGTGAGGCCAGACCTATCCTTTTCGGAAGCAGCTCACCCAGCACGAGTGTCAGAAAGGTGACGATGATCAGAACAACGGTGATGGCAATATTTTCGGCATACGCAGCCAGAGAAGGGATCTGTGCTATATAAACAGCCAGGTCGTCGGATATCTTATCACCACTGTATATACCGGTAAGGATTCCGATCAGCGTAATGCCTACCTGAACCGCAGAAAGAAATCTGTTGGGGTTGTTGGCGACTTTGATCGCCTTCCTCGCTTTCTTGTCGCCTCGCTTCGCAGCGGCCTCCAGACGGGCTTTCCGCGAAGACACAAGGGCGATTTCGGACATTGAGAAGAGGCCGTTTAAGAGAATGAGCAGTAGTAAGACTATAAATTCCATGTATAGGTCTGAACCGGCAATGTTATCAATTTTTCAGCTAAAGAGTGATACCAACGGCATTCAGCGTTCCAGTATGCGCACTTCCACCCGTCTGTTTCTATGATTTGAAATATCAGCAACGCCATTGATTACCAGTGGTTTTGTATTGCCAAAACCGGTGAAGGAAAGACGCGAAGCTGGAATCCCGTTCCGGACCAGGAAGTTGTAAACGGCCTCTGCCCGCTTATAGGATAGGGTAGTGGTGCGCATGTACTCCGGTCCCTCACGGTCATAGATACAGCAAACATGCCCCTCCAGCCGGATCTTCAACTGCGGGTTTCGCTGCAGGGTTGCCAGCAGTCCATAAAGTACCGGCATGGAACTGCGTAGCAAGGTCGGAGAGCCCCCCTCAAATTCCAGGTTCTGCAATACCATCACTTCATCTTTCTGCAGATTGGAAAGGGCAGGAAAGAGCGTGGAATCCATTTCCGGGAGCTGATCAACCACCACAGCCACCCATCGCTCATCATCGGAACTGGTATCTATCGTCGTATTAAGGGGAGGGTCACCTAGACGGGACGCCATAACAGGCTGCCGGGCATTACGGCGTTCTATATAAGCCCGGATGCTGGCAATCCTTCTGCCCGCAAGTGAGGTGTCGTTTGTTTTGCCCTCACCCCCGGGTCCGAATAGTTGCAGCGCCCCCTCGCTGAATGTTCCCTGCCGCGCAAGAAAGGCATCAAGAATCTTTGCAACAGGTATGTTTACCTGGTCGGAGCCTTTATTGAAATAGATCAATAGCGTATCCGTCTGTGCCTCTGCATCGGCTGACAGCATCTGCAGTAACAGCAGCACAAGGAACGGAATACCGGATCTCATTTTTATCAAACGCTCACTCTCGATTTTTGTTACACAATTTCCCTTCCAGCTCCCGCGTTTTTCTTACCCTTTTAGCGGGTTTCCTCACCCCACTGCAGGGTTTCAAACATATGTTGCATGTCCTGCAGGAGAAATTCGTTGGCCGGACGCAACGAATCAGCATTCGGCGAAACATCGAAGTACAATGCTCCGCGCATAAAATGTCTGAAAGAATCGGTAGCGATGAACTGGTAGGCAGAGGCCGCATTCCCACCTACATTGAACAGTGTTCCGTAAACATTGTTTGGGTTGTTGATGGGCCGGTCCTGGATAAAATCCGCTCGTTTCGTATGGGCAGTATAGGACATTTCCCAGGTGTCTTCCATTAATTGATCAAGCGTATGCTCCCTGTCAATCTTTTTATAGGAAATGTATATTCTGCCGCCAATGGAAGGGAAGTCAATATTAATCCAATAGGGGTTCTCCGGTTTTTGCCCGAAAAACAAGGTGTCCTTAATGATCCGCGCATAGGTTGGATACTCAAAGGAATAGGGGAAACCGGGTTCGTTGAAGGACTGATATTCGTGTTGGGGAAGCTCTACTCTTGCATATCCCCTGGGCTTGGGTGTATAGGTCGTAGGGCGGCAGGAAACAACAAGTAGGCAGAATAGTCCCAGTGTCAGCATCATCCTCATGTTCCAAAACTATGAATTCCAACGAAAATCCACACGGCAGAGGGGTAACTGTGATGACGGATGCAAAAAAAAGAGCAGGCCGCGGCCTGCTCTTATATAACTGAATTATTTTTTTTTATGCCGATACTGAAGTGGCCCTCTTAGCTTTCAGATTGGCATCCAATGCCTCGAGGAATTCTTCTGTATGAAGGTAATGGTCACCATGGCTCACCTTATTGCCATGAATCGCTACAGCGAGGTCCTTGGTCATTTTACCACTTTCCACTGTTTCGATGCAAACTTCTTCCAGCGCCTGGCAGAAGTCGATCAATTCCTGGTTGCCGTCCAGCTTGCCACGGAACGCAAGACCACGGGTCCAGGCAAATATGGATGCAATTGGATTTGTAGATGTTGGTTTGCCTTTCTGATGCTCACGGTAGTGACGCGTTACAGTGCCGTGGGCAGCCTCAGCTTCCATGGTTTTGCCGTCAGGTGTCACCAGAACAGAGGTCATCAGACCTAATGATCCAAAGCCCTGGGCCACGGTATCACTCTGAACATCGCCATCATAGTTTTTACATGCCCAGACAAAATTGCCATTCCATTTCAAAGCACTGGCCACCATGTCATCGATCAGTCGGTGCTCATAAACCAGTCCTGCACCATCCATCTGCTGCTTGAACTCATTCTGATACACTTCTTCAAAAATGTCCTTAACCCGGCCGTCATATTTCTTGAGGATGGTATTCTTTGTAGAAAGATAAAGCGGCCATTTCTTCTGAAGTGCCATGTTGAAACAGGCACGTGCAAAACCTCTAATGGATTCGTCTGTATTGTACATGGCTAGTGCTACGCCATCTCCTTTGAATTGATACACTTCATGCTCGACGGTCTCACCATTCTCCCCTTCAAATTTGATCGTGAGCTTGCCTTTTCCTTTTATTACCATATCGGTAGCCCGGTACTGATCCCCAAATGCATGACGACCTACAATGATAGGTGCATCCCAGTTGGTAACAAGGCGCGGAACGTTTTTGATCACGATGGGCTCGCGAAATACGGTACCGTCGAGGATGTTCCTGATCGTACCGTTAGGGCTCTTCCACATCTGTTTCAGATTGAACTCCTTCACGCGTGCTTCATCAGGTGTGATCGTAGCGCATTTGATACCGACACCGTATTCCTTTATAGCATGGGCAGCGTCCACTGTCACCTGGTCATTCGTCTCATCACGATGCTCGAGCCCCAGATCGTAGTATTTTATGTCCACCTCGACATAAGGAAGAATGAGTTTATCCTTAATAAACTTCCAGATAATCCGTGTCATCTCATCACCGTCAAGCTCTACTACCGGATTGGCAACTTTAATTTTTGACATATAGCTTCGTTTAGATTTGGTTTTATGGCCCACCCTCCGGGAGGCCGCCCTGCCTCTTTCGATTACCTGGCAGGGGTGGGCAAATTTATAAAAATATGTGAGCTGCCGAAAAATACTGGCTTTCCGGTCTGTTGTGTATAGTTTTACCGCGCCGCGTTACCATTTGGATTGAAGATGTTGAAAAATTGGCTCTATAGAATCAGGAACCGTGCTAAGAATATCTTTGATCTGTTCACTAACGAACAGGTCAGGATCAATGTGCTTCAGGCAATTCCGTTCTGGATCGCCTCTGTTCTGACGGGTCTGCTGGCTGTTGGATACACAAAGCTTTTCGGATTATCTGAAGACCTGCTTCAGTATCTTCTGTCGGTCAACAAGCTTTTAATTTTCGTCATTGCTCCCGGATTTTTTGTTGCGGGTTGGTTCCTCGTTAAACTTGCTCCGGCTGCGCGGGGTAGCGGCATCCCTCAGGTGATGGCCAGCATTGAACTATCAGGAGCCCGGGGTGAAGCACAGACCGGTGTGCTGTTGGGTTTAAGGATTATCATTATTAAAATCCTATCCAGTATGTGCATGGTATTGGGCGGCGGTGCCATTGGTAGGGAAGGCCCTACTATCCAGATCGCGGGATCTGTGTTCTACCTTGTTAACCGCTGGATTCCTTCCTCCTGGCCCAGATTGTCTTCACGGAGCTTCGTGCTTACGGGAGCTGCCGCCGGACTGGCCGCAGCGTTCAATACACCATTGGGGGGAATTGTGTTTGCTATTGAGGAACTGGCCCGGATCCATCTGAGTTTTTTCAGGACCGCTCTGTTCACCGCAGTGATCATTGCAGGTCTGACCGCCCAGGGCATCCTGGGTCGCTACCTCTATCTGGGTTATCCCGATGTCTCCAACCTGCACCCACTGGCATTCCTGATGGTGATCGCTGTGGCCATAGTAGCTGGCCTGTCAGGTGGCTTCATGGGCAAGATGATCATCAGGATGATGAAATGGAAGCAAAATCTGAACGGCAGGCAACATCTGTTTTTTGCGCTGCTTGCCGGACTGCTTGTAGCGACAACGGCTTATTTCGTAAATGAACAGGTGTTGGGCTCGGGAAAGGACATCATAAACGATACGCTGTTTACCCATGAGAAAGAAATTCGCTGGCATAGTATGGTCGCCAGAATCCTGGGTCCGGTGCTGTCGTTCAATGTGGGGGCTGCCGGTGGGGTTTTCGCACCTTCACTCGGCGCCGGAGCATCGGTAGGCGCTTTTATAGCCTCTATCTTCCAGATCTCCGGCCCGACAGCAAACATTCTCATCCTCGGGGCTATGGTGGGTTTCCTGACCGGTGTCACTCGTTCCCCCTTCACCGCCGCGATTCTGGTACTCGAAATGACGGACCGCCACAGTGTTATTTTTCACCTGATGCTGGCAGCTATGGTAGCGAACATCGCAGCGCTGGTCATTGATAAAAGATCCCTGTACGAACACCTTAAGATGATTTACCTGAAGGAAGCAATGGATCCCCGGGATGAAGATGACGACCGTGCAAAGGGCGCACAGCCACTGAAGGATACCTGATGGGCGGATATTAATCAGACGAATATCTTGAATCTTTAATGCGAATGCTGTAATTTGGATGGTTTCAATTGATTCCCCATGTACAGACTACTACTACTATTTTTACTGGTTTGCGGCCCCGGTTTCCTGAACGCACAACATTTCCGGATACTGCTGGAATCCGGCAGTTTCACTCCTGACCCTGGTATCGAATTACCTACAGCAACCGAATGGGTGAACGGGCGGTACTATCGGTATCTTCAGTTGAAACGCCTGCCGACCGATGAGGAGCGCGAAACCCTCGAGCAAAAAGGAATCCGGTTTCTGGGGTACGTACCTGCGAATACATATATCGTTTCTGTTCCTGCAGCGTTCGACTGGGCGAGTCCAATAGTTCCTGAAGTTCGTTCCGTTTCCAGAATAACCGGCCAGAATAAACTTGATGAATATCTGTCAGAGGGGAAGATTCCAGAATGGATCAAAAGAGGGGGTGGTATTGAATTGGTATTACTACATCATACTGATCTGCAGACGGAGGAAGTCGTGTCCTGGCTGGAAGCTAAGGGTGCAACCGTCCTGCACGCCCTGAAAGAGCAGAAGGGGCTTCGGATAGCGATCGCAAGCACAGCCATCCAGTCTTTCGCCAGCCTGCCATATGTTTCTTACCTCGAGGCTGCTGATCCGGAACCGCAACCGGATAATCTTGTAGGGAGAACAGATCATCGTTCGAACGTGCTGGCCGCTGATTTCGATGCCGGACTACATTTTGACGGTACCGGTGTCAGTGTAGCATTGAATGACGATGGGATTATCGGTCCGCATATCGACTACCAGGGTAGGATCTATGGTCAGTTCATCGGCTATAATAATGGCGATCACGGCGATCATTGCGCGGGAACCATTTTTGGTGGCGGAAATCGTTCACCGGTCAGAAGGGGAATGGCTTTCGGGGCCTCACTGGGTGTCTATGGCGTAGGCGGTGTCTTTGCAAATAACTACCAGGCTTTTGATAGTATCTATCAGCATTACAATACCTACAACGTAAGGATCACCTCCACATCGTACAGCAATGGGAATAACACTGGTTACACCACGTTAGCAAGGCTGATGGATATTCATATCAATACATTGCCGGATCTGATGCACGTGTTTTCTGCGGGTAATGCGGGTACGGCAAATTATAATTATGGCGCAGGTGCCGGCTGGGGCAATATCACGGGCGGACATAAACAGGCAAAGAATGTGATGACGGTAGGGAATGTGACTTACCAGGATGTGTTGGCTAACTCCAGCAGTCGAGGACCTGCAAAAGATGGCAGAATCAAGCCAGATATCTGTGCTGTTGGTACCAGCGTGAATTCTACCATCGATCCGCATGATTATGAACCCAAGACAGGGACTTCCATGTCCTGCCCGGGTGTTGCTGGTACGCTGGCGCAGTTATATCATGCCTATAGATCACTAAACAATGGTGATAATCCCCCCTCAGCACTGATCAAGGCTGCGGTACTGAATACCGGGGATGATCTGGGAAACCCGGGCCCCGACTACAAGCACGGCTGGGGTCGTATCAATGCGAGGCGTGCCTACACAATTATTAAGGAAGGTCAGTATCTGATCGACAGTGTTTCTCAGGGAATTCAGAAAACGCATACGATCAATGTACCTGCAGGGCTCGCATCTCTCAGGGTGATGGTCTACTGGCATGACAAGGAAGCTACGGCTGGTGCCTCACTGGCTCTGGTGAATGATCTGGACCTGACTTTAACGACTCCCGGCGCTCAGTCGGTTTTGCCCTGGGTGCTGAACAAGACAGCTAATGTTACAGCACTGAATGCAAATGCAGTCCCGGGGGTTGATACGCTGAATAATGCAGAACAGGTGACCATCGAATCGCCAGCGGCGGGTAACTATACTGTTTCCGTTAACGGAACAGCAGTTCCTTTCGGGCCTCAAACCTATGTGGTAGTATATGAATTGGTGGAGGACGAAGTTGTCGTTACTTATCCTCACGGGGGTGAATCTTTGGAAACTGGTGTGACAGAAACCATACGCTGGGACGCACCTGGCAACACCACAAACTTCAGCCTGCATTACTCCATCAACAACGGTGCTACCTGGAACACCATTGCTTCCAGTCTCCCCGCCAGTCAAAGGCATTTCAACTGGACGGTGCCTCAGGTGCTGACCAACCAGGCCCTGGTTCGTGTGACGAGGGGCAGTGATCAGGGTGTTTCAGATGCACCCTTCCATATCATCGGCAGGCCGGATAATCTGGTTGTTGACTGGGTCTGCCTCGATTCGTTCAAGGTGTCCTATGATCCGGTCACGGGAGCTACCGGCTATGTAGTCAGTGTGCTCGGTAATACTTACATGGATTCCGTAGCCTTTTCAACCACCAGTTCCTGCGTTGTGACGAATATCAACACTGCCCAGGCAGGCTGGTTCACCGTTCATGCTGTAGGTCCGAACGGGATCATCGGCAGAAAGGCCTATGCAGAACCCTATCCTGCAGCCCCACTAAATTGTACCCTGCCGGATGACCTTGGGATCACAGACCTGTTCACTCCAACGGGACTGTCCATCATCAATTGTAATGCCGTCAATGCCTCTGATTCTGTACGGATTCAGATTCAGAACAATGGTGGTGCACCGATCAGTAATTTCCCCGTCCATTATACGGTCAATGGCGCCGGTCAGGTTTCTGCAACGTTCCCCGGATCCATAGGTGCCGGTTTATCGACCATCTACACCTTTCCCCAGCCTGTAGCCTTCAATTCGCCGGGAACTTATGAGATTACGGCCTGGGTAGCCCATCCTTCCGATATTGCGCCCGCCAATGATACGTTCAGTATATCGAAGACGGTTGTTCAGCCTACAGTAGTTTTATCCCCGTTGTCTATGGATTTTGAAAATGAGGCTTTATGTGATACGACAGAGAATTGTGAGCTCGAAGTGTGTTTACTGACAGGCGGCTGGATGAACTTAAAGAATAAAGTCGATGACGATATCGACTGGAGAGTACTGGCAGGTCCCACACCCACCCGGACGGAGACGGGTAATACCGGACCAATGACAGATAAGACAAAAGGAGACTCGACAGGCCAGTATGTGTACCTGGAAGCCTCCAATTGCGGCATGCAAACCGCCGTGCTCTTATCGCCCTGTATCGACCTGACGGGTGTTTCAACAGCTACATTGCAATTTTCGAGGCATATGTTTGGTGCCGGAATGGGTAGTCTTTATATCGATGTGCTACAGAATGGTCAGTGGGTAAACAGCGTCACGCCCTCCTATAGCGGAGACCAGGGTGACCAATGGCACACGGGTATAGTCGTTTTGGATAACTATGTCGGCAGTGTAATAGCCCTCGGGTTCCGTGGTGTGACAGGAAATTCAGCGTTGAGCGATATGGCGCTTGATGATATCAGTCTCATTACCACGGTGGAAAATGTAGAACGTCTGGAACATAGCTGGGAATTGAATATTCATCCTAATCCAACGTCGGACTTTGTCACGGTGAATCTCTCCGGACTGAATGGAAAGGCCACCCTCGTGCTGACAGAAGTCAGCGGACGGGTTTTACAGTTTTCCGAACAGGCTCCTGTAAACAGACTTCTGGAAACAAAGCTGGATCTGAGGTCCTTAGCCTCGGGCGTGTATTTCCTCACCATCCGTGCCGGCGCAGAATCGGTAACAAGGAAGCTGATTAAATATTAGTTTGGATTTGATTATCAACATTAGTCCCGGGGGTGATCCCCCGGGACTTGAATCTGACCACCAGTAGTCTGGTAGCGCTTAGCCGATGTCTCTCCTTAATTCATCACTGGATCTGGATGGATCTGGAGATTCTTTTCGCCTCTTCCTTTTTGGGAAGCGTCAGGTAGAGTATGCCGTCCTCATAACGGGCACTGATATTGTTTGGGTCGATCGTTTCGTTCAGGGTAAAATTCTGAGAGAATGACTGTTGCTTAAATTCCTTTCGAATCCAGCCTTCATCTTTCTGCTCACTCTCCGATTGCTGCTGGTAGCTAACAGTCAGCATACTCCCGTTCACACTCAGGTTGAAGTTTTCCTTTTTCAAACCAGGAACCATGATTTCCATTTGATAGTCTGCTGCTGTTTCTCTTACATTCGTCGGGATCCGGGCGTTTTGATCCAGTCCGTTAAATCCCCAGTAGCCGTCGTCAAAGAACCGGCTCATCTTGTCCTGAAACATCCTGTCCACAAATCCACTCAAACTGTTTACGGGAAAACCGTTTCCGCTGTTTCTTTTCATGATAGTATTCATAGTTTACCTCCGTTTTTTTCTTGTTTGAATCAAAATGAATACCGACCCGGGAACGCTGAAAAACTGACAAGTATCATGAAAAAATTACAGTTAATGCCTGAAAAAACTTCAACGAGGTCTGACTTTAACCTAAGGCGTTGACAGGAACTGCGGGTGAGTCAAAGGGTGAATTATCAGAAAGATTTTGATATTAATTTTGTTCTTGCTGAATTCTTTTTTTTGATCTGCTCAGTTAACCGCTTTTTATTCTGTCTGCTGGCGTTCTGTGGTTTCCATCTGAAGCTTCATGCCCAGATGGAGAAAGAGAATGTGAGAATCGCCAAACGCCAGTACTTTACCTCTAAAGTGCTTCCCCATTCCATAAAAGTGGACGGCATACCTGATGATGCAGCCTGGGCATCGGTGCCCTGGGAGGGTGAATTTATTCAGTATCAGCCCGCTGAGGGTGAACTGCCTTCAGAAGGCACGTTGTTCAAGCTAGCCTTCGATGCCCGGTACCTGTATTTCGCGTTCCGCTGCTATATGAAGGACCCTAAGGATATCGTCCCGCGTATGGGGCGAAGGGACGAATTTCCGGGCGACTGGATTGAAGTAAATATCGACAGCTATCATGATCTCCGGACAGCATTCTCCTTCACGCTTTCCGTGTCCGGGGTGCGGGGAGATGAACTGGTCTCAAATAACGGCAACAACTGGGATGGCTCCTGGAATCCTGTCTGGGTGGGTAAGACTCAGGTAGACGATAGTGGCTGGACCGCTGAAATGAGGATTCCCCTCAGCCAGTTGCGCTATGATGATAATGAGGATAAGGTATGGGGACTGCAGGTGCAGCGCCGGATTTTTCACAGGGAGGAACGGTCCTACTGGCAATATATCCCTCAAAAGTCCGGAGCCTGGGTGAGTGAATTCGGGGAGCTCCGCGGGTTGGAGGGTGTAAGGCCTCAGAAACAGATAGAGATCGCACCCTATGTCGTGGCTCAGGCAGAAAGATTCGAACCCGAAACGGGCAATCCCTTTGCTACCGGGAAAGATCATCGTTACTCGGCCGGCCTGGATGGTAAAGTGGCCCTCACGAGCGATCTGATCCTCGATTTTACAGTCAACCCTGATTTCGGACAGGTGGAAGCCGACCCTTCGCAGGTTAGGATCGATGGGTTCCAAAACTTCTTTGAGGAAAGGCGACCCTTCTTTATTGAAAACAGAAATATCTTCGATTTTCAGATCACCGGCTCAGCCGCAGGCGGAGATTACGATTCTGACCTGTTATTCTATACCAGAAGGATCGGTGGGGCCCCGCGCGGAAGGCCGCATCTGCCGCCTGGTGCCTTTGCAGACATCCCAGACTATACCACTATCCTTGGCGCAGCAAAATTCAGTGGGAAGACCCGCACGGGCTGGAGTGTGGGTCTGCTGCAATCAGTAACACAGGAAGAGAAAGCCATTATCGATCTGAATGGCGAACGCAGGGAACAGGTAGTTGAACCCCTTTCCAGTTTCACGGTAGCAAGGCTGCAAAAAGATTTCGATGAAGGTAACCTGGTAGTTGGTGGCATCCTTACGGACGTTGTTCGCAGCGGTCATCTAAATCATTTATTGCACTCCAGGGCTTATTCAGGAGGTGCAGATGTATTAAAGTACTGGAGGAACCGCGCCTGGTATTACAAGACCACTTTGCTTTGGAGCCATGTGGAGGGTACTCCCGAAGCGATCCTTCGCACCCAGACCGCCTTTGAGCATTATTTCCAGCGACCAAATAACAGGGAAGCCGGGGTGGATATCAATCGGAAATCTCTCACGGGAACCGGAGGGACTTTTCGCCTGGGAAAAAGCGGCGGCCGCGCGGGCAATAAAGGCCAGGTACTACGTTTCGAAACAGGTTTTACCTGGCGCTCTCCTCAGTTGGAGCTGAACGATATCGGGTTTATGCTCACGGCGGATGAGATCAATCATTTTACCTGGGCAGGGATCCTGTATCAGCAGCCGTTCAGTGTATTCAGAAATGCGAGGATCAGCTATAATCACTGGTCGCGCTGGGATTTCAGCGGGCAGTTTCTCTATCAGGCTTTCAATCTGAATACTCATGGCGTCTTCCGGAATTTCTGGTCTGCAGGCGTGGGCGTCGACTGTAATCCATGGGATGTTTCCAACAATGCGCTGCGTGGTGCCTCGTCCCTGAGAAAGCCCGCGGGCATGGGTGTCTGGGGTTATGCCGGTACGGATTCCCGAAAGAAGCTATCCGGGCGTGTGGATCTTACCCATTCATGGGGATTTGAAAATACGGTGTTGTATCAGAACGCTTCATTCTCCCTTACAGCACAACCCCTCGACCCGCTCAAGTTGAGCCTGAGTGTCTCCTGGAACAACTTCTGGCGCAGGCAGGATCAATTTGTGGCGCAGAAAGACTTCCTGGATGAACTCCGGACAATCGTCGGAGCGGTAAGTCAGCAAACATTGCGACTGACATTCAGGGGTAGCTATAATGTTACGCCTGACCTCACAATCCAGTATTATGGTCAGCCATACATTACCCGTCCCCGGTATAATCACTACGCCTGGGTAAGCGACCCCTTAAACAGCAGGTACAATGACCGGTTTATACGGTATGAAGGCGACCAGATCAAAAAAGTGCCCGATGGTTTCGAAGTTGATGAGAACCGCGACGGTATTACAGACTATTCGTTTTCTGAACCCTCCTTCAACTTCGTTCAATTCCGGTCAAACCTGATCATACGCTGGGAGTATGTTGCCGGCTCAGAACTGTACCTCGTATGGTCACAAAGCGTCACCCCCGATGCGCTGCATGATTTTGAACGCAGTATCGATCGAAGTCTGCTTCACAACTTATTCGCCCACGAGCCTCTGGATATTTTCCTCGTCAAACTGACATATCGCTTCCTGAAGTGAGCTGCTTAGTTTTGCAGGATGAATGGCAACCGCAGAGAAGATATCTATCCCGGCCTGGAAGTGGAGATCATATTGAAAAAGGACCAGCGTACCGGTAAGCGCACGAGGGGGATTGTGAAGGATTTACTGACCAGCGCACCCTACCATTCCCGTGGGATCAAAGTGCGCCTTGAAGACGGGCAGATCGGCAGGGTAGTGGAGATCATAGGCGACTAGTGCTGGCCTGGTATTTTTTATCAGGCAGTGGAACAAATCGAAGAATGATGAAGACACCAGAGATTAAAAATGTGAAAAAAGTAAAAGCTGTGTTAGGACTTGTGACGGCACTGTTCAGTCTGGCTGTGGCTATACAACAGATCTATCAGCTTCAGAAAGGCCAGGTGGCACAGGCCTGACAGGAGGTAATTACCATAGAAAAAGATCACCTGCTGGTGGTCTTTTTTGTTGAGCACTACTGTCAGTGCACTTCCAGATGAAAAAAATAGGATGAGATTAAATTCCTGTTATTAAATTGTAAAAGGAATAGTTAATTTCATCTATGAATTTCCTGAGAATATCTATTGTGGCAGGTTTAGCCCTTCTGCTCTTCGCCTGTAAGAAAGACCCTGGCCCCGGTGGATTAGCCACTATAAAAGGCAAAGTATTTGGTACAGATGTAACGGGGAGTGGTAATGTGAAAGATTCCGGATACATTGGTGATACCCGTGTCTATATCGCTGTGGCGGGAAAATCAGAACCCTTTGAAGACGTACGCACATCCTATGACGGTACATATGAATTTCCTTTCCTGAGAAAGGGAAGTTATGACGTCTGGGCATTTGGAGAATGTGACACCTGCAACAGAACCCAGATGTTTGATCTGAAAACAGTGCGCATCTCAGGAAAACGTGAAACAGTGATTGTTGAAGACCTCCGCATAATTTACTGATGACCTGCCTGATCGATAAACTAAAGGATTTGCTGAAGCAGGCAGAAGCTGTGGGACTGGAAGATCTGCACAGCGTGTCATTGCAAAACAGGATCGATAAAAAATACCTGCTTCACGAGGATCAGTTAGTGCCAGTTCTGAAGCAGGTGATGGACCGGTATAAAGTGCTTTCAATGGGAGGGTGTGATGTATTTAATTATTCAACCACCTATTTTGACACTTCAGATTATCAGTTTTACAAAGACCATCATAACGGGCTGGGAAACAGAATCAAAGTTCGTTGCAGGGAATACCTTGAATCCAACCAGATCTTTTTTGAGATCAAACAGAAACTCCAGGGCACAAGGACAGATAAATACCGGAAGGAATTACCGCAGATGCTTCTGGCTCCCGGAGAGGATGAGCTGCAGGAAATCCGGAACAGATATCAGAAACATCCTGTTTCCGGTTTGGCTATCACACAAGTAAATACATTCAGGAGAGTCACGCTGGTAAGTCGCGAGATGAAAGAACGTGTCACAGTCGATTTCGACATCAGTTTCCGTAATTCCAATGCCACAGCCTTTCTTTCCAATCTCGTGATCATCGAGGTCAAACAAGGGAGATATGATGAGCAAAGCCCGATGGTGCAGACCCTCAGGAAAGCGAGAGTCTATTCCGGAAGCATCAGCAAGTACTCCTGCGGGATGTTGTTACTTGATCGATCGATAAAATACAATGCATTCAAGCCTGTCTTACTTCAGATAGCAAAAATTCAACAAAATGGACTCACTGGATATCATATTTGAAGGCAGCGGATCAGGCTTTAGTTTAATGGAGTTACTCATCCGGTTTGGGATCAATATCACGGCCATCTTTTTGCTGGTACGGCTGATCTACTACCCCAAACACCATAATAAGGATTTTGTATTCACCTTCTTTCTCTTCAATTGCCTGAACTTTCTGATCTGCTTTCTGCTGAGCGCTACCAAGATCAAGATCGGCTTTGCCTTCGGCCTGTTCGCCATCTTCTCCATCATGCGGTACAGAACGGTCATGGTGCCTGTGAAGGAAATGGGCTATTTCTTTGTCTGCGTGGCCATTGGCTTTATCAATGCATTGGCGACAGTGGATGATTTCTATATCATTCTGTTGGGTTGTAATGCTTTTATACTACTCATCACATTATTGCTGGATCGGAATGAGAACCTTACTCATGAGAATGTGAAGGAGATCAAGTATGAACGCATCGATCTCATTCACCCGGAAAAGCGACAGGAAATGATCGCCGATCTTGTTGCGCGGACCGGATTGCCCATCCATAGAGTGGATATCATCAATATAGATTTCCTGAGGGATGTCGCAGGGATTCATGCCTACTACTATTCACGGCAGAACGAAACCAAGATGGCGGGTGTTATCGACGAAGACTGATCTATGCGGCTGTCTCCGAAATACCTCGTACTACTACCACTACTGGCAACGCTGGGCGCAAGGGCACAGCCGGAAAGTGATTTTGCCCAAAGAACGAATATTGGAATTCAGGTCCCGTTCAGCAAACAGACCGAGATTGCCGCGCGATACCGACTGAAGCTTTTCGACAATGCCAGCCGCTTCCAACGATCCATGTGGTCCGTTGAAATAACTCAGGACCTCCCATGGAAGGGTTTCAAGGCAGGAGGAGAGTACCGGTTCTATACAACGGAGGAGATCGACTACCATAGGTTTCAGGCATTTTTGCGCTATAGTCATAAGCTGAACCGGTGGACAC
>JAEYQO010000121.1 GCA_023409975.1 Bacteroidota bacterium
GAAGGTGGCCGCGCATTAAAATCGCTCTCAGACGTTCTGAAAGGTAAACAAGGTCGTTTCCGTCAGAACCTCCTCGGTAAACGTGTTGACTACTCTGGTCGTTCTGTAATCGTGGTAGGTCCTGAAATGAAGCTCCATGAGTGTGGTCTTCCGAAAGATATGGCGGCTGAGCTGTTCAAACCCTTTATCATTCGTAAGCTGATTGAAAGGGGTATTGTAAAGACAGTAAAGAGCGCCAAGAAGCTTGTTGAGAAGAAAGAATCCGTTGTCTGGGACATCCTGGAGAACGTTCTGAAAGGACATCCAGTCCTCCTTAACCGTGCCCCCACGCTCCACAGATTATCCATTCAGGCTTTCCAGCCACGCCTGATCGAGGGTAAAGCGATCCAGCTCCACCCGTTGGTGTGTTCTGCGTTCAACGCCGACTTCGATGGTGACCAGATGGCCGTTCACGTACCGCTGAGTCATGCAGCTATTCTTGAGGCACAGCTCCTGATGCTGGCTTCGCACAATATCCTTAACCCGCAGAACGGTACGCCGATCACCCTGCCTTCTCAGGACATGGTTTTGGGTCTGTACTATATCTCGAAGGGTAAGAGAACAATGGGTGACGATGTAGTGAAGGGTGAAGGGAAGGCATTCTACAGTCCTGAAGAAGTTATCATCGCTCATAATGAAGGACGTGTTGACCTCCATGCATTCATCAAGGTAAAAGTGGATGTGCGTGAAAAGGATGGCAGTGTTAAAAAACAACTGATTGAAACAACTGTAGGTCGTGTGATCTTCAATCAGTTCGTTCCTAAGGAGAACGGATTTGTGAACGCATTGCTGACTAAGAAGTCCCTGCGTGAGATCATTGGAGATATCCTGAAGTATGCAGGTATTCCCAAGACCGTTCAGTTCCTGGATGATATCAAAACATTAGGATTCCGTACAGCCTTCCGTGGTGGACTGTCGTTCAATATCAAGGACCTTACGATTCCTGAAGTGAAAGAGGAACTGATTCAGTCTGCACAGGCTGAAGTAGACGAGGTCTGGGATAACTATAATATGGGTCTGATCACGAACAACGAGCGTTACAACCAGATCATCGATATCTGGTCACGCGTCGATACCCGTGTTACAGAAACCCTGATCCGCGAAATGGCCACTGATAAGCAAGGCTTCAACTCAGTGTACATGATGCTGGATTCCGGAGCCCGTGGTTCAAAACAGCAGGTAAAACAGCTTGCAGGTCTGAGAGGTCTGATGGCTAAGCCCCGTCGTTCAGGTTCGTCAGGATCTGAAATCATCGAGATCCCGATCCTTTCCAACTTCAAGACGGGTCTGTCAGTATTGGAATACTTCATCTCTACGCACGGTGCCCGTAAGGGTCTTGCGGATACGGCCCTGAAAACAGCCGATGCGGGTTATCTGACCCGTCGTCTTGTGGATGTGGCTCAGGATGTGGTAATTAATGAAGAGGACTGTGGTACACTGCGTGGTATCGCAACCTCTGCTCTGAAAGATAACGAAGAGATCGTAGAACCACTGATCGATCGTATTGTGGGCCGCACATCACTTCATGATGTGTACCATCCGATTACCGATGAGTTGCTGGTAAGTGCAGGTGAGGAAATTACGGATGATGTAGCTAAGGTTATTGAGGAAAGTGGTCTTGACACAGTCGAGATACGTTCTGTACTGACTTGTGAAGCAAGAAGAGGTGTATGTGCCAAATGCTATGGTAAGAACCTTGCGACTGGCTATATGACGCAGAGAGGTGATGCAGTTGGTATCATCGCTGCCCAGTCGATCGGTGAGCCAGGTACACAGCTTACCCTCCGTACCTTCCACGTGGGTGGTGTGGCCGGTTCTTCCGCGATCGAATCTCAACTGGTCGCTAAGTTTGACGGAACCATTCAGTTCGATGGTCTGCGTACCACTGAATTCGTGGATTCAGAAGGAGAAAAGCAAACTGTGGTCATCGGCCGTACTGGTGAGGTACGTATCGTAGACGTGGAGAATGACCGTCTTCTGATCACTAATAATATCCCTTACGGTTCGAACCTTAAGGTAACTAACGGACAAAAGATTGCCAAGGGCGATGTCATTTGCGCCTGGGATCCGTTCAACGCCGTTATCATTTCTGAGGTTTCCGGTAAAGTCAACTTCGAAAACGTAATCGAAGGTGTTACTTATCGCGAAG
This sequence comes from Bacteroidota bacterium, assembly GCA_023409975.1. Taxonomy (GTDB): domain Bacteria; phylum Bacteroidota; class Bacteroidia; order Chitinophagales; family Chitinophagaceae; genus JAFIGV01. The sequence goes on from JAEYQO010000121.1 coordinate 2,189, forward strand.
AAGCCGATGAGCAAACAGGTCACCGCGAGAAGGTTGTTATCGAAACCAAAGACAAGACGAAGATTCCTGGAATTATCGTTGAGGGCAAAGAGCAAAAAACCTACAACCTGCCGGTTGGTTCCCATATCGTAGTAGATATCGACGAATCGGTACACAACGGTCAGGTACTTGTGAAGATTCCACGTGTGATGGGACGTTCACGTGATATCACCGGTGGTCTTCCACGGGTAACTGAATTATTCGAGGCCAGAAACCCAAGTAACCCGGCAGTGGTTGCGGAAGTTGACGGTGTAGTGAGCTTCGGTAACATCAAACGTGGTAACAGAGAGATCATCGTTGAAAGCCGTGAAGGTCTCGTGAAGAAGTACCTCGTACCTCTGACACGCCATATTATGGTTCAGGATGGTGACTTCGTAAAAGCAGGTACTGCGCTGTCTGATGGTGCGATCACTCCGGGTGATATCCTGTCTATCAAGGGGCCATTTGCCGTGCAGGAATACCTCGTTAATGAGATTCAGGAGGTTTACCGTCTTCAGGGTGTAAAGATCAATGACAAACACATTGAAGTGATCGTTCGCCAGATGATGCGTAAAGTAGCTGTCGTAGATCCGGGAGATACCAAGTTCCTGGAAGATGATACTGTGGATAAATTCGAGCTCATTGAAGAGAACGACTGGATCTTTGACAAGAAAGTTGTTACTGATCCTGGAGATTCTGAGCGCCTGCATGCAGGTCAGATCGTCACCCTGCGTGAGATCCGTGAGGAGAACAGTCTGCTCCGCCGTTCTGACAAGAAACTGATCGAGTTCCGTGATGCCAATCCTGCGACGTCTACTCCGATGCTCCATGGTATCACAAAAGCCTCGCTTGGTACTCAGAGCTGGATTTCTGCAGCATCGTTCCAGGAAACAACCAAGGTGCTTTCCACTGCAGCTATCAATGGTAAAGCTGACAATCTGATGGGTCTGAAAGAAAACGTCATCACCGGTAACCTCATACCTGCTGGTTCTGGTATGCGGGAGTACGATGATATCATCGTAGGTTCTAAAGAAGAATTTGATCTTCTGATGGCTAACAGGGATGTGCTTCAGTTTGATGAAGAAGAATAAGCTATAAGGCTCTAAAAAACAAAGGCTGTTACCTCCGGGTAGCAGCCTTTTTTAGTTGGGTCCTTTTCTACTTTGCGCCCTTTTTAACCGTTATATCAGCACCACATTCATAGCAGTGGTAGTATTGCTTCCGGTATGGAGCAGGAATTCCGAGCAGGAGGAAAAACAAGGAAATAAATCTGTTGGAAAAGCCTTTTACCAGAGATACCTCCGGGTTATTGTACACCGGGCAGGATTCAAGCGTTCCGGTTTCGTTGGTAATTGTTAAGGATTGATTGATTGGTTTATCGATCAGGCCGTTGGCATCCAGAATTTCCAGCGCATGCTTCACATCCGAGGACCGCACCTGCAGCTTAACACCGCCCAGGGCATGAGTATACAGCGGATTCGTCTGTATCGTAAGTTCGTCCTTTAAAAAGCAATGAATATCATAGGATTCCAGCGTCTGCCGGGCCAGCTGTGCTTCATGGCTATACATGAAACTGCGTACCGTAACTAATTGATCCATGGTAAGGTGGAAAAGATACGCAACATTCTTGTTTTTGAGCCTCAAAGACTCCTCACAAACTGAGTGCCTGAATGCCTGTGTTGACGTCCAACGATTCGTCTTCAAAACCTGAAGTTTCTCATTCACAGAGGCTTGAGGCCAGGTTGTATTTATGTTATCTTATCATTACCAATCGTCGAGGGGCTACCTCACATTGGCAAAGTTTCGGAGTTTTGCTCCATGAGGTTGATACAGCTACTGTCTACGGTTCTCATTCTGATCGGACTGTCCTCCTGTTTCAAAGACTATAAGGGAAGAATCAATATCGACGGTTCAAGTTCTGTATACCCCGTTACCGAGGCAGTTGCTGAGGAGTACCGGTTTAAGAATCCTGATATCAGAGTCACTGTCGGGGTTTCCGGAACAGGTGGCGGATTTAAGAAATTCGCCCGCGGTGAAACCGACATCAGTAATGCTTCCCGACCCATCAAAAAGAAGGAAATTGACGCGGCAAAAGCCAACGGAATCGAGTTCATAGAGATTCCTGTTGCTTACGACGGATTGGCCGTGGTGGTGAGTCCAACAAACGATTTCGTAGACTATCTTACCGTAGAGGAACTGAAGAGAATGTGGGAGCCTGCAGCGCAGGAGAAAATTACCTCCTGGGCCCAGATCAGGGAGGGTTTTCCTGATGTGCCCCTCCGGCTCTACGGGGCTGGAACATCTTCGGGTACTTACGATTATTTTACGGAAGCCATCAATGGTGAATCTAAAGCCTCGAGAGGAGACTATACAGCCAGTGAGGATGATAATGTGTTGGTTCAGGGAGTATCCTCTGACAAAGGAGGATTGGGATATTTCGGACTGGCTTATTATGTGGAGAACAAGGACAAGCTGAAGCTGGTTGCGATAGATGGTGGCACCGGTCCGGTGTATCCCAACGATTCCACGGTTAGGCTGGGCATTTATGCTCCGCTTTCCAGGCCGGAGTTTATCTATGTAAATGCTAACGCAGCACAATCACCCATTCTTCAGGAGTTCGTAAAGTTTTACCTGGAAAATGCCCCTGCACTGGTTGCTGAGGTTGGCTATGTGCCGCTTCCCCCGGAGGTTTACCAACTAGCCTGGAAGCGTTTTCTGGAAAGAAAAACCGGTTCTATTTTCCTGGATCGTTCTACCGTTGGAGCCGACCTGAAAGAATTGCTTAAATAAAAGGACATGCGCGTCAAAGAGAAGATAATTGAGATCATTATGATGTGCTGCAGCTTTGTGACCATCCTCACAACGCTGGGTATTATCATCATTCTCGCAATCGACACATTTAAGTTCTTCGGCGAGGTATCCATCGCAGAGTTTTTTACCGATACGCAGTGGACACCACTGTTCGCAGATAAACACTTCGGCATCCTCCCCCTGCTCAGTGGAACACTGCTTACAACACTCATCGCCGTCCTGTTTGCCGTGCCGCTCGGACTGGTCATCGCGGTGTATCTGAATGAGTATGCCTCACCCCGGTTTACCAATATCGTAAAGCCAGTACTAGAGATTCTGGCAGCAATACCAACAGTAGTCTATGGTTTTTTTGCCCTGCAGTTTGTGACCCCTCTATTGCAGACGTTCATTCCCGATTTGCGTGGTTTCAATGCACTTTCTCCGGGACTGGTGATGGGGATCATGATAATGCCCTACATCACTTCGCTCAGTGAGGATGCCCTGCGTGCGGTACCGAAATCGTTGAGGGAAGCTTCTTACGGCATGGGAGCCACCCGCTTTCAAACCGCTTTTAAAGTAATGATCCCTGCTGCATCGTCCGGAATTGTGATCTCAGTGATCCTTGCTATATCCAGGGCACTTGGCGAGACCATGATTGTAGCCATCGCCGCCGGACAGGAGCCTAACCTTACCTTCAATCCTTTGGAGTCTGTTGAGACGATAACGACTTATATCGTGCAGGTAAGTATGGGAGATGTTCCGCAGGATTCACTGGAGTACAGGACCATATTTGCTGCGGGAATGACACTCTTCGTCGTAACCTTCCTGCTTAATAATATCAGCTTCTGGATGCGTAACCGGATACAAAACAAGTATAGCTAATGGAACATCATCTCAGGAAATCCCGGCTCTACGATAAACTGTTCAGGATTCTGGCAGCCTGCTTCACCTTTTTTGCCCTCGTGGTATTACTGGTTCTGTTGGTCGACATCACTGTTAAAGGAATTGGAAGAATCAGCCCTTCATTCTTTACCAATTTGCCATCCCGTTTCCCCGAACGTGCCGGGATTCTTACAGCTCTCGCCGGTATGTCGGGCCTGCTGGTATTTACCATCATCATTGCTCTGCCAATTGGGATTCTCGCCGGTGTATACCTTCAGGAGTATGGGAAGCGGAACTGGTTTGCAAAATTTGTTGAGATCAACATCGCCAATCTGGCGGGGGTACCTTCTGTAATCTATGGTATTCTTGGCCTTCAGGTGTTTGTCCGCATCGCCGGGCTGGGAAATAGCCTTTTAGCGGGTGCTTTCACGCTTGCGCTGCTGATCCTGCCGATTATTATCGTTGCAACCAGAGAGGCTGTTCGGGCGGTTCCGGATTCGCTGAGGGAAGCCTCCTATGGCATGGGTGCCACAAGGTGGCAAACAACCCGCAGGGTTGTGATTCCTTCTGCCCTGGGCGGGATATTGACAGGCATCATTCTTTCTATCTCAAGAGCCATCGGCGAAACCGCACCGCTGCTGGTGATCGGTGCACTCGTTTACGTTCCATTTGTTCCGGAAGGGCCAACGGACCAGTTTACCACACTGCCCATTCAGATCTTCAACTGGGTCTCCCGTCCGCAGGCAGGATTTATCGTGAACGCAGCCGCAGGTATTATCGTATTATTGTTAATTACTTTCCTGTTAAACGGTGTGGCCATCTACATCAGAGGGAAATGGTATAAAAAGATCAGGTATTGATCATGAACAAACTAGAAGCCAAACAGGTCAACTTTTTTTATGGTCCGAAGCAGGCATTGAAGGATATCAATCTGTCAATCGCACCTAACACCGTAACAGCTTTCATTGGTCCCTCGGGTTGTGGTAAATCTACTTTCCTGAGATGCTTCAACAGGATGAATGACCTGATTGAAGGCGCAAGACTTGAAGGTTCTATTCTTCTGGAAGGTCACGATGTCTATAGCCGCGACCAGGACGTTTACGGTCTCAGAAAGGAGATAGGCATGGTCTTCCAGAAGCCTAACCCGTTTCCAAAGTCGATATTTGAGAACGTAATCTATGGGCTCAGGATCAATGGTGTGACCGACAAGCAACTTCTTCAGGAACGAGCCGAACAGTCACTCCAGGATGCCGCCCTCTGGGATGAGGTGAAAGATAGCCTCAACAAATCTGCCCTATCACTTTCCGGTGGACAGCAGCAAAGACTTTGTATAGCCAGGACCCTTGCAGTGCAGCCTTCAGTGGTTCTGATGGATGAACCGGCCTCTGCCCTCGATCCGATTTCGACTGCCAAGATCGAAGACCTGATCTATGATCTGAAATCGAAGTTCACGATTGTAATCGTTACGCATAATATGCAGCAGGCAGGACGAGTCAGCGACAAAACAGCCTTCTTCTATATGGGTGAACTGATAGAGTTTGATGATACGCGGAAGATGTTCACCAACCCGGAAAAGGAGAAAACACAAAACTATATCACCGGCCGCTTTGGCTAAAATCAGCAGTATATGACACATTTGCAGGAACAGTTGGAACACCTTAAGGAAAGCTTGCTTGAGATGGCAATGCTGGTACAGAAGCAGCTGATGAAAAGCGTTGAGGCACTGCTTCAGGAAGACAGGGATCTGGCCAATGAGGTGCTTTATAATGAGAAGCGGGTAAACGCTTTCGAGCTGGGCATTGACAAGGATTGCGAACAGATCTTTGCGTTGTTAAGTCCGGTGGCGCATGATATGCGTTTTGTCTTTGCGACGCTGAAGACTAATGGAGATCTGGAGAGAATCGGTGATTACGCAGAAGGTATCGCCAAGCTGGTGCTGGCGGGAATTGATGAATTCGATCGCGATCTTTCTAAAGATATCCAGCTCAAGCGGATGTATGAGGTCGCATATGCCATGCTGGAAGACGTCATCCAGGCTTATAGCACGGATAATACGAAGCTGGCCCGGTCGGTATTTTCCCGCGATCTGGAGCTCAACAAGATCAATCAGGAGCTCACACCTAAAATCGTGGAATACTGCCGTACTAATCCGGATAGAATCAATCAGGCCCTTTTACAATTGTCCATTGTCAGAAGACTGGAAAGGGTCGGGGATCACGTTACGAATATTGCTGAGGAAATCATCTTCTATAAAGAAGCGACCGTTCTCAAACATGGCAATAAGGGAAACACCGAGCAGGATTAATATTCTTTATGAGGGAACAACAACGGAAGGCGGGAGCCTTCCGTTTGTTATTTATGAATGACTGAATGTCCTCATTTCATTGATAACACTCAGAGAATTTTATCAGTTCGTGATCAGCGTTCTTATCGCATGCATCTTTACTTCACAGCTCAGGAGCATCTGTTGTGTTACCTCCTTCGGAATATCGAAGAAGTACTTCATGCAGAAAAATAATGCCGGTAGTACGAGCTTGTCTGTCATCACCTGTCTATTTTGATAAAAATCAATCTTTTAGTCTGGTTCATGTCGTTGTTAAAAAAGACTGTGCCAGACTGGGAGAAATGAGTCTCCGTAACGACCAATGATGAACAACCTGAGTTACAGGAACAATCTAGAACAGCATGCCTGCTATCGTGGCGCTCAGGTAAGAAGCCAGAGTTCCACAAAGTAGCGCCTTCATACCCAGTTTGGCCAGGTCTGTGCGGCGTTCAGGTGCCAGAGCACCAATACCGCCGATCTGCATTCCCACGCTGCTGAAGTTTGCAAACCCGCAGATGGCCACGGTTACGATAGTCAGGCCTTTTTCCGTGAGAATCGGGACGGTTTTGTCTGTCAGGCTTTTGAAGGCGACAAACTCGTTGATGGTAATCTTTTGACCAAGCAGGGTGGCTGCATTGACAATGTCTGTCTGGGGAATGCCCATGGCCCAGGCAAAAGGATAGAAGATCTGGCTGAAAATCCAGTTCAGGCTCAAATTGAAATCAGGATTGAACAGGTGGCCGATCTTAAGCAGGCTCCAGTCCAGGAAGGCAATTAATGCAATGAAGCCAATCAGCATCGCAATGACATTCATCGCTATCTTAAAGCCGTCCGCTGCACCATGGCTGATAGCATCGATAAGATTGCTATAACCGCTTTTAACCTCTAGTTTTACTTTTCCCATCGTTTGAGATTCTTCCGTTTCAGGGAATACAATCTTCGCGATCACGAGGGCACCGGGCGCAGCCATAAGGCTCGCTGCGATTAGTTGCGGCGCGATATTCAAACCGGCGCGCAAACCCATATTGGCATAAACGATGAGTATACCCCCGGCAATGCAGGCCAGACTCCCACTCATAGAGGCTAATAGTTCGCTGCGGGTCATAGTAGCGAGATAGGGGCGTATCATAACCTGCGCCTCAACCTGTCCGACAAAAGCACTGGCTACATTGCTCAGCGATTCCGCGCCACTAACTTTCATAACCCAGTTCATGGCCCTGGCGATGAGGGACACGATTCGCTGCATGATTCCGATATAGTACAGGATCGCCACAAGTACCGTGACGAGGATAATAGTTGCGGTGATATTAAAAGCGAAAACAAAAGTACCTGGCAGGCTATAGTCCACAACCGCGCCGGTATAGTCGGTAGCTGCAATTCCTCCAAATACGAAGCTGGCCCCCTGCTTGGCAAATGCTTCAATACGTTCCATTGCCCTGCCGGCATTGGTGAAAAAGGTATTGACTGCCTGAACTTTGAAAACCAGAAAACCGATCAGGGTCTGTAAGGCCAATCCGCTGATGATCACTCTCGGATTGATCTTTTTCCGGTTATTCGAAAAAAGAAAGGCAATACCCAGTATCATTACCACTCCTATAAGTCCATGTAAACGTTCCATTTAGAAGAAAATATCTGCAAAAGTAAGTTCTAAAGAACTATAACCTGCAGGAGATAGATACGGAATGTGTACGGAATGTGTACTGAACCTGCGAAGAATGTGTCCGGAACATTAGTAACCGAGGTCTGACTTTAGCCTGACTCTAGCCTGACTCTGGCGTTCACCTTATCTTTGCCACCCAATGATAAGAATTGGTAAGATAGCTGCGGCACATGGACTTCATGGAGACCTCATCCTGGTACATGTGGTGGGAAAGTCTGACTGGCTACAGAAAGATCAAACATTGTTTCTGGAGTTGCAAAAAGGTAGTTATATACCCTTCTTTACCGTCCAGGTGAGGAGGAATACCGATGAGGAGTATTTTGTCAGACTGGACGAGGTAGAAAAGGTGGAGCAAGCGAGAAGGCTGGTCGGTAAGGCTGTTTACGTAAAAGAAGATATCATTTCAGGACATGCTGCTGAAAGTCCGCTTCTCTGGATCGGGTTTAAGCTCATAGACCGGAACAAAGGAAGTCTGGGTCAAATTGAAGATGTCGTTCAAACTGGTCATCAATGGCTGGCAAAGATCACCTGGGAGGGTAGGGAAGTGCTGGTACCGCTGATAGAACCAATGATCCTCGATCTGAATATCAAAAACCGTTTTATCCGGATGGATCTCCCGGAAGGATTACTGGATCTTTAGTATGAGAATTGATATAATTTCTGTTGTGCCTCAATTACTTGAAAGTCCCCTGGGCCATTCTATCATGAAAAGGGCCCGGACAAAAGGACTTCTGGAGGTTGTAGTGCACAATCTGCGCGATCATACGCCTTACAGACAGGGGCAGGTAGACGACTACCAGTTTGGCGGGGGAGCGGGTATGGTAATGATGCCGGAACCTTTAGCGATCCTGTTGGATAAGCTGAAAGCAGAACGCAACTATGATGAGGTAATATACATGACACCTGACGGTCATACCTTCAATCAGCAATCAGCTAACCGGCTATCCCTGAAAGAGAACCTGATCATAATTTGCGGGCACTATAAGGGCATTGACGAGCGGATCCGGGAACATTACATAACTATGGAAATCTCCATCGGGGATTTTGTTTTGAGTGGTGGCGAATTGGCGGCGGCGATAGTCGTAGACGCTGTGGGCCGGCTGATACCAGGTGTGCTGAACGACGAAACCTCTGCACTATTTGACTCCTTTCAGGACGGATTGTTAGCGCCCCCTGTTTACACCCGTCCCGCCGATTTCAGAGGATGGAAAGTGCCAGAGGTATTACTTTCCGGAGATCCCAAAAAGGTAGATGAATGGCGCCACGAGATGTCCCTGCAACGTACCCGGGAACGCAGACCTGATTTGCTGGGTGAGGAGGATGAGGAATAAAGACAAATTTTTTTTGTAATCCACAATAAAGGCTTACCTTTGCCAACCCAAAATCTTAGTTAAAATGGATGCTATAGCGTTTGTACACGAGCAAATGTCCGGTAAAAAGGAATTTCCAAAGTTTAAAGCTGGCGATAACGTTACAGTTAATTATAGAATCGTTGAAGGAAACAAAGAACGTATTCAGTCTTTCAAAGGTGATGTGATCAAACGCCAGGGCCGTGGCGCTACCCAGACCTTCACTGTACGTAAGATCTCTGACGGTATAGGCGTAGAACGTCTGTTCCCTCTGTTTTCTCCCAATATCGATTCTATCATTCTGAACAAAGTAGGTCGCGTTCGCCGTGCGAAACTGTTCTACCTCCGCGAGCGTAGCGGTAAGTCTGCACGAATCAAGGAAAAGAAAAGAGCGGTTCAAAGCGCATAACATCCTTCATATACTATTCGAAAAGGGGCTTTCCAATGGAAAGCCCCTTTTTTTGCTATGCTGTAAAGTAGCTGGGAATAGGCGTCGTCTCCTATTAAATAAATGGCTTTATCCTCTTGTTGTTCTCAAGATGAACAAATAACAGATCGCCGGTATTCGGACGCAGAACATTCTCGTGGCGCTTGAGCTGGTTATCTTCAAGTTCCCAGACTTCATAGCCTATCGATTTCAGAAAGTCTTCTACCTTTTGTTTGTGACTTCCAAAGGTTTCAACCTGTATCAATGGCTTGTGAGTTGTCAGTATATCTTTCATCTCAGGAAGCACAATTTCTTCATACCCTTCGATATCACACTTGATAAAGTCGATTCTATCCAGGTTGCCAAACAGAACCCCTGGCTTTTTCATCTGAGCCTTGAAACTGAACTCTGAGGCTGCAGCGGTCTGATCATCCACGACATGCGGTAAACCTGTCCGCAAGTACCCGAAATGATCCGGTGTAGCCAGGGTTATCTCCTTTTCTTCTTCTCCCAAAGCATAGTTTAGCAGCGTTATCTGTGGATAGCGACCCGTAGCCCACCTGATGGTGTCTGCGAATGGTTTCACAGGCTCAACTGCATAAACTTTCCCTGAAGGTCCCACCCACTTTGCAAACAACACGGTATAGTAACCCAGGTTAGCCCCAATATCAATCACCGTATCACCGGGTAATATCAGATTCGCATCAAAATAATGGTACTTGTAAATGATGTCCTTCTTCAGCATCCCATTCGCATACATGAAATGAAAGCTTTTGTGTAGTACCCGCAGGTAGTTTTTAAGACCGAGTATTTTGAAAAAAGTCTTTTTCAGAAATGGCATTGATGTTAACCGGATTATGCTCCGGGGGCGGCTAAAATAGCAAAGTTTAGCAGGAAACGGTGAGGGGCACTGCTCAAAAAAAAAAGGCTACCTCAACGGATAGCCTTCATTAAAAGCTCTTCAGCGTTTACTAATCAACTACGATGACACCGACTGCATCAATCCGCAGTTCCTCTTTTTCTTTCGTAATGGTAGCAATCTCATCACTGGCTTTTCCTTCATCTTCTGCATAGTGTTGCTGCGCCTCTACAGAAACGATTTTCTTCAGAGCGTCGCCAAACACCCACGCTTTTTTCCCTGCCAGATCCTTGGGTACCAGGAACGCATGATCTCTGAACTTTACGAAAAGGTCATTGCCTTCCAATCCCTTTAGTTTCAGCCAGCATCCCTGCGCCTGACATACCTGTGTGATCTCACCGTAAATAACTACCTGTTCCAGCTTGTCATCACCCAGAGTGGCCGTCAGCTCCTCAACTGTCATGGCATTATCCGTTGCGAAATCCTCGCCATACTGTTGACGTTCCTGAGAATAACCTGCGGTAGCAGTAAAGCACCCGATAGCCGCAGCCAAAAGAATATTCCTGATCTTCTTCATGAAATTTGATTGTTTACTCAAAAATACGCCTGATTAAACAAATAATCCTTCACATATTCCCGGACACCATCTTCCAGGGTGGTAAAGGTATGTGGATAGCCTGCTTTCTGCATCTTACTCATATCAGCCTCGGTGAAGTACTGATACTTATCGCGGATATCCTCTGGTGTATCAATAAACTCAATAGACACAGGAAGGTTTAAGGTGTCGAATATGGCAGTAACAAGATCCTTAAAAGTCCTGGCTTTGCCCGAGCCCACATTATACAATCCGGACTCTGGCTGTTGTTCCATCAGCCAGAAACACATATTCGCTACATCCTTCACATACACAAAGTCCCGTATCTGCTCACCATCCTTATAATTGGGGTTGTGCGATCTGAACAGCTTCACACTTCCCTTTTCCTGAATCTGTTTGAAGGCATGCAGGATCACAGATGCCATCCTTCCTTTATGGTACTCATTAGGACCGTAAACGTTGAAGAATTTAACGCCTGCCCAAAAGGGTGGGGCTTTCTTTTGCTCCAGTGCCCATTGGTCGAATTCCTGCTTCGACCGGCCATACGGATTCAAAGGTTGCAGTTTCTCTACGACTTCGTGACTGTCAGAATAACCAAACTCACCATTGCCATAGGTTGCTGCAGAGGAAGCATACACAAGGGGAATTTGCCTCTCCACACATATTTCCCAAACCGTTTTAGAATACTCGAGATTGAGCTTCCGGTGCACCTCATAATCCATTTCCGTTGTATCGGTTCTGGCGCCAAGGTGAAAGATATACCGGATCTCGCCGGGGTGGGATTTACACCAGTCTGCAAACTGATCTCTGTGTACCTTATGCCGGTACTTCTTACCCTTCAGGTTCCGGCATTTATTCTCTTTCGAAAAATCATCGACCAATACGAGATCTTCGAACCCCAGTTCATTAAGAAAGCCGGTAAGGTAGCTGCCGATAAAGCCGGCAGCTCCCGTAACGGCTATTACATCTTTTTTGTCCATAAGTAAGATTGGAATTAGTGGCTGTGGCCTTCCATCTGCTCCTCGGTTGCCTCCGTAGCAGGACTGTGGTGTTGGGTTGTGTTCTCAGCAGGAACACCTACACCTGTTTCTCCTTCCAGTGTCTGACTTGAAGTAGCTTCCTGAGTATGGGGTGCAGCACCATGACCTTCCCCATGTCCCCCATCATCATGCCCCATGACTTTTACAAAGTTGACGGCGGCAATGAACAAGCCAACAAGAATGATTACGAACCAGAAAGACGCTATAAATGGTGTCCTTGTAGGTCTTGGGTCCGCCTGATGATGATGATGATGTGTTTCGTGCGACATGAAGTTCTTCTTTGAAAATTGATGCGCAAATCTATAAAAATATTCGAACCGGCACAGGTCCATTGCCTGTCTCTGACTAAGCAGGCTTCTGTGGAGGTGCCATTACCTGACCGCAGTTTTTACAGGTTCGCTTGTCCTGGTCGGAATAGAACCGTTCCATAAGGGGTGGCAACTGGGCTACAATATCCGTGAGGTGAAAGTATTCCTCATACAGCTTTCCTTCACAATTCTCACAAAACCATAAAAATCCATCGGTCTCGTTACCTTTCCTCACTTTTTCGATTACTAACCCCACTGTATTCGCGCCTCTTTGAGGAGAGTGCGGTACCTTAGCGGGTAATAAGAATATTTCACCCTGTCGAATTGGGATATCCCTTATCTTCCCATCTTCATGAATCCTCACGGTGATATCGCCTTCCAGCTGATAAAATAGCTCCTCGCTTTCATTATAATGAAAATCCTTTCTGCTGTTGGGCCCGCCTACAACCATGACTATAAAGTCGCCCGTGTTCTGGTACATCGTCTGATTACCTACTGGCGGCTTCAGCATGTGGCGGTTTTCTTCTATCCATTTATTGAGGTTGAATGGTGGTGTGACAGCCATGTTATCTGAATTTAAGAGTTGAACTACAATGGTTTGAAAATCTTCATCTTGACGGTTTCAATCCGCGTTTCATTCATTAAAAGTATATCAAACTCATAAAAACCAATAATGATCCGCTCTTTGTTTTTTGGAATCGTTCCATGGCTGGCAATAATAAAGCCCGAAAGGGTCTCAGACTCCTCATCTTCGAAATCAAATCCATACCGCTCACTCAGATAATCCAGTTCCAGTCTTCCCGAGAAAATGTACTCATTCTCAGCGATTTGCTTTTCTACATACTCCTCCACATCATACTCGTCATTGATGTCGCCGAAAATTTCCTCCAGAACATCTTCCATGGTTACAATCCCTGCAGTTCCCCCAAACTCATCTATCACCCAGGCAATGCTCTTGCGGTCCTTCGTAAATCTGTTCATCAGATCTACTGCACTCATGGCTTCCGGTACCGCTGTGATGCTGTGTAGAATCTCACGGATGGTCGCTGGTTTCCGGTTCAGATCAAGATGGTGCAGATACCCTACGATATTATCGATATTGCCTTCATACACAATGATCTTGGATAGCTTTGTATCTATGAATTTCTGTCGTACTTCTGAAATGGCAGTCCCTACCTCCACACCTACCACTTCGTTTCGCGGGATCAGGCATTTCCTAACTCTGACGTTCACCAGCGAAAGAGCGTTTTCGAAAAGCTCAGTATTCACCTCCCTCGATTCTACATCATGCCCGTGTAAAGTTTGTTTAATGAAATGATCCAGGTCCACCCGGTTGAATACCTGCTGGTTTTCCTTGATGCGAACGTTAAACAGGTATTTGAGCAGGAATTCGGAAATAGACACGAAAACTCTTGCTACCGGATAGAGTATATAGTACATCAGGAACATCGGCAGCGCAAAAAAACTGAGTACCTGCTCCGCTTTCGTTCGGAATATTGCTTTGGGAATGAATTCCGCAAATAATAGGATCACGAGAGTGGCCAGCAGTGTATCCAGAACGAGATGGACATATTCCGACTGAAAAGCTGCAGGTAGTCTGGCTATGAGTGGCCCGGTTAGTTGAGTCATCACCAGTCCGTAGATAACAAGCATCACATTGACTCCTATCAGACTTGTTCCTATAAACTCTGCAGGGCGGTCCATAAACCTCCCCAGAATCCTTCCAGCCAGTGTTCCCTGCTTCTTCTTAAGCTCAATGTTTAACCTGTTCGCGGAAATGAACGCGATCTCCGTTCCTGCGAAGAATCCGATCAGGATAATGCACCCAAGAAGGTATAACAATAGGTGTGATTCCATAAAAACCAAAGTTAATAAAAAGGCCATACCAGCCCCCTTATGCCTGGCTGGCCTTAAGTGCTGATCCCGGTTCTCAATCCGGATGTTTTAACGGATAACAGGCGCGGCAAGAAAACCTTCAACCACCTCAATAAGCTCCCGGGTGGCTTCCTCAATATCATCATTGATGATGATCCTGTCAAACTGTGTAGCGAAGCTAAGTTCAAAGGTGGCTTTACTAACGCGTTCTTCCAGACTCTGTGTCGTTTCCGTTCCGCGCCTGATCAGCCGATCCCTTAGGATGTCGAGAGACGGAGCCTGAATAAATAGGCTTAGGGAACGATCGGGGTAGGTGTCCTGAATGGCCAGCGCACCCTTTACATCAATATCCACCAGGGGCGCACGCGATTGGCCCCATATACGCTCTAATTCAGAACGAAGGGTGCCGTAGTATTTTCCGGTATAGACCATCTCCCATTCCACAAATGCATCTTCCTCAATCAATTGCTTAAACTTAGATTCCGCAAAGAAATAATAGTCCTTTCCGTTCACTTCACCGTTCCGGGGCTGACGGGTACAGGCAGAAATCGAAAAGTCCAGTTGTGGACAGGCTTCCAACAGCCTTTTAACAAGGGTGGTTTTTCCGGATCCGGATGGGGCAGTAATGATGATGATCTTTCCTTCGTTCAACCTTGGTCAGTTTGAGCTGCGAAGATAACAAGCTTATTGTTAGTCCCTGAAGACACAAACAGTCTTACACGTTTCTATTCAATTAGAAGTCAAAACAGACCGGAGTGTCACCAGCTAAAATGAAAACAGGCTCCGTGAAGGAGCCTGCTATCCAACTATCAGAATTTATTAAGAGCAGTGTTGTTCAAATGCCTCCATCAGATTGGCGGCAATCATCTGTGCCGGTCTGCCCTCGATCATGTGCCGTTCGATCATATGGACCACTTTCCCGTCTTTCAATAATGCAATCGAAGGCGAGGATGGTGGATAAGGAATCAGATAGTTTCTGGCCTGTTTCACCGCATCGACATCATAACCAGCAAAGCTTGTTACAAGATTGTCAGGCTTCTTATTGGCATTCTGTACTGCCATCAGTACGCCCGGACGGGCTGTGCCTGCGGAACAGCCACACACTGAATTAATAAACAAAAGAGTTGTTCCGGTTTTCTGAAGAACATTGTCAACTTCGTCCGGAGTCAGTAATTCCCTGAAACCTCTTTCGGTCATCTCCGCCTTCATGGGGGCTACTATTTCTGTAGGATACATCGCTTATGCTTTTAAAGTTGCAAATTTACGGTATCATCAACTACTCTGGCTATATCGTCGGATAGGGTTTGTTGATAGTAGCTTTAATAATATGAGCAAAGACCACCTGAGCATCTATTCCAGATCGGATCTGGATACTTTTTTTACCCGCAGGCCCGGTGAAACGAGACTGGGAGAAACAGTTCATACGATCGAAGGCGAAGACTGGGAAGCCATGCTGAACAGTGATCTTTTCGATTTTGTCCTCCTCGGTATTCCCGAAGACATCGGCATCCGTGCCAATCATGGTATTGGTAATGCACAGCCCCTCTGGCCCGCTGCGTTAACGGCAATCCTGAACGTCCAGGATACCGAGATGCTGCAAGGCCATAGATTGCTCGTTCTGGGTGCGTTCAATTTTGATTCGCTGATGAATGCATCGCAGGAGAAGGATCCAACCGGATTAAGGGAACTGGTGGGTAAAATTGACGAAATCGTCACTCCTGTTATAGCTGCTATTCGTCGGGCTAACAAGATTCCTATTGTAATTGGTGGGGGTCATAATAATGCCTATCCCTTAATCAAGGGGGCTAGCTCGGCAGCCGGCCGACGGGTAAATTGTATCAACCTGGATGCTCATGCAGATTTTCGTGCGCTGGAAGGAAGGCATAGCGGCAATGGGTTCAGGTATGCTAAAGCCGAAGGCTACCTGGAAAAATATACTGTAGTCGGCCTGCACCAGAATTATAACAGTCAGGCCATGCTGAATGAAATGGATGCCGATCCCGACATAAGCTACAGTTTCTACGAAGATATTTTCCTGCATCAGGTACTTTCGTTCCAGGATGCAATTGAAAATGCTACCCGGTTCACAGCAGGCAGTCCGACGGGTATTGAGATCGACCTGGACTGTATCGAAAGGGTCTTATCCAGCGCCATGACCCCTGCAGGAATCACCACACTTCAGGCCCGGCAGTTCCTGAATCAGTGTTTACGGTTTACAGCAACCGCCTGGCTCCATATCACGGAGGGCGCTCTGCGCTTGACCGATGAGCGATCAGATGTTCTAACCGCCAAACTGGTCGCTTATCTGGTAACAGACTTCCTTCGGGGAAGTATGAATAAATCACCCGAATTCATCAGAGACACAGGACTCTGATCGTCCGGCTAATTACCCAGAAGTTTCAGGATGCCGGAGGGGGTTCTCAGCCAGTTGATCTTATGTAAGGCCAGTGAAAACGTAATACCGTCCAGTATTCCGTCTTTTCCACTGATTGAGGTTTGATAATCCCGGAAGTCCTTGCTCATCACCAGAGGTACGTAGACCTGAATGATATCGAGGAAATACACTTCTACGCCACCATTGTAAAGGATTTTGTTGCCGCTCGGATTCAACTTGTCTGCTTTCGCAAATGTTGCTACATCCAGATACAGCCTTACAGGAAGTCGCTTCAGCGGCAGATCGGTTTTGATATTCACAGCCGCCAGCCAGTCATCACTCCGGCCCAGGGGAGAGGCATACAGGGGTGTGGGTATTTTAAATCCACCTTCTCTTAGTGAAACCTGCCTGCTGCTGAATCCCTCCCGCTCACTCCTGCCAATATAGGTATCCTCATACAGGTAATCGTTTTGCCCAGTAAAGGTGGTATTGAGGTAATAACGGTCTGTGACGAATGTTTCGTTTTTCAGACTAAGGAATTTCCCCGCATATGCCCGCAGGTGCAGGGCCTTATTGCGTGCATGATAGTTGATCTTTAGCTTGCCTTCCAGGGAAAATTTCGCAAAGTATTCGCCTAACTGCGCCTCTACTCCATAGCTAAAGGGGTTGAAAGTCCTGTCATTCCTGTGTGTATATCTTAACAGACCATAGAAATTGTCAGTCTCACCGATAGTGGGTTTATACAGGCTATCCTGCGGGTCCTGATGAAACTCAAACCCTTCTTCTCTGATAGCAAATCCTTTCAGCAGTAAACTTCTTCTTACCTTACTATGTGGGTTCTGCTCTCTGAATACGGCTTCAACCGAAGGCGCCAGTTTAATGTAACGGGCAAACAAAGGGTCTTCGATATTCACTTCAGTTTCATCGTAATGGAAGCTTTTCATGTCTAGCTGAAAAAGCAACTCTTTCAATCCTCTACGTGGATGAAGATGGTACCCAAGGGAGGCTGCACCGTTCAGTGTCTTACTCCTGAAGGCATACAATGGCGCCACTGCGAACTTGAACTTTGTTTCCGGCCAGGTAAGATTGTGAAAAGCCAGTCCGGCCTGAAAGCCGTCATATGTATTGAATCCCGCTACCGGCAGTAAAAACAGCTTCTGCTTCGCTGTAAGATTATCTCCGGCAAAGGGCCTGATCCTGAGTCCGGAACGACGAATCAATCCGCGCCTCCTGAACTCATTATTCGGGGTTCTTCCATCAGGTATCGATTTGCTGACAACCACTTTTTCCCAGCTCAATGCTTCTGAAGGTAAGGTGACACGGGTCGATCCCCGGAACGGCATGGACCAGACCTGCACAAGCACGCTGTCACCTGTATAGGCTGCTATCCCCACAGGTAGCTCGTGCTGTGTCTTGTTCTGAACAGTTACGACCAGCCCTTCTTCCGTATGTTCTACTCCCGATATCCTGAAGTCAAACATCTGGTCGTGCTGCAAGGCAGCATCAAAAAACCAGTCAATGGGCCGGTCAGTATGCTGCTGGAAAACGGCCCTGAAGTCTTCCGGGTCGGGATGCTTGAATTTCCAGGTCTGATAAAAGGCCTTCATAGCCGCTTCAAAGCGTTCCTCTCCCATATAGTCCTCCAACCAGCGGAGCAGCATCGCTGTTTTATAGTACACGTCCAGGCCGTAATTCAGCTCCCTGAACTTAAGGGAGGTTTGGTCTATTGGCTGGTCCTTACCGGAAGCCATCATCTGGTATAGAATGGCGTTCATGCTTATATCCATTTCGCTATCCCGAACGAGACTTCTGGTGCCAGGTTCCTTACGTATCGCATCGATTGTTTTCTGCTCATAAAAAGTATTGATGCCCTCATCCAGCCAGGCATGGTCTCTTTCATTGCTTCCAAGGATGCCATAGAACCAATTATGGCCCGCCTCATGGATGATCACATATTCCTCACCCATGTCCCTGTCAATTACAGTGATGGTCGGATACTCCATACCGCCACCGGCTTTCATATCTCCCTGAACTGCTTTAATGGTTTTATATGGGTAGGGCCCTACCCATTTTCCATAGTATTCTACCGCTTTTATGAGGTGTCTGTTGGCATTGCGCCAGGTATCCAGATACCCAGGCAGAAATGCCGACCAGGTTGTTATTTGTTCACCTGTGGTTGCCTCCTTTACACTGTCTTTTCGCACAACCCATCGCTTATCGGCAAACCAGGCAAAGTCATGAACGTTTCCTTCAACAAATCGTACCGTTTTAAGGGTGCTGCTGCTTTCTGGCTTTGCCTGTTTCTTTCTCGCACGAATGCTGTCGTCTGAAAGGGCTGCCAGCTCGTCAAGCCATCGCTGCTCGTCCTCATTCATCAGGTTGCCGGTAGCCATGACAACATAATTGGAGGGTAGGGTGATGCTCACATCATAACTTCCGAATTCACTGTAAAACTCTCCCAGATCAAGATAAGGAATCGGATGCCAGCCCTTTTTATCATATACAGCTGGCTTGGGAAACCATTGAGAAATAAAATAGGCCTGCCCGGTATGGCCGAGCCGTGAAAAAACCTTTGGCAGTTTTACGCGGAATGGTGTGGTGATCGTCATGCTTCCGCCCGGAGGGAGTGGGGCAGGAAGATCAATCCTTGCTATATCAGGGGTGTATTCTGTTGAAAAGTATAATACCTGCCTGCCATCTATCGTAAAGTCCAGACTGTCAATGAATCCTCTTTCCTGCTCCCTGGCATAATAAAAGTCGGTATTCCCGTTGCGATACTGCTGCTCTGCATATTGCGTATGATCATGCTGATAGGCATTGGGCCATAGATGTACATAAAGATGCCTGAGTGTGTCGGGGGAGTTATTCTGGTAATTCAACTCCTCAAAACCGCGCAGGTAGTGTTGTTGGTCATCAAGTGTGACTTCTATCCGGGTATCGACTCGCTGTTGCCAGTATTCCTGACCTGCAGCCGTAAAACCGGAAACCAAAAGCGCAGTAACAAGGGTGGAAGCTTTCATGCCGCTAAGATAGTGGCTGAAGTCATATGTATGATGCTACGGTTTCGGCTTATGACAACACGCCGCTTCTATTCCGGACTGTTCTATGGTAACCTTGGGGCTCAGATAGGGTATCCCCAGGTTAAGTCCGCGGAGAATAAATATAGCGCCAAAGAACAAAGCAATAACGGGAATAAGACTTTTCAGCCGCCCATCATTCAATATGCCAATCCTTCCTTTGAGAAGAACCAGGCTGATCAGCATCGGAACAGTGCCCAGTCCGAATGTAAACATCGTAGCCATCGCGCCTGCTGTTGTATCTGCATTTACGGCAGCCGATAGGGCCATATAAACCAGCCCGCAGGGAAGCAGGCCGTTCAGGCTCCCGGTTAGGAATAAGGAGGCTAACCCGGGGCGCCCCATAAATTTTCCAAGCTGCTGCTGCACAAATCCAGTCCAGGGAAGACGGATACGGAGCCGGTTTGTAGGAATCAGACTACTGATCCCTACAAGCAGCAAAAGGGCTCCTAATAGAATGGAAACCATCTGCTGCATCTGTGGCTGAAAGAGTTCTCTAAATGAAAATAATACCCCTCCCATCAAAGCATATACTGAAACTCTGCCTGCATGATAGAGGCCAATGCCTACCCATTTCTTCAAGCCCGATAATCTCTGAAATGGCATAACCAGCATGATAGGCCCGCACATGCCCGCACAATGCAGACTGCCCGCCAATCCCATCACCAGCGCCATCGCCAGAGTCAGCTTATCCATTGGTATGTAGGTTTAAGCTGGTTTCCTGATAGTAGTTTTTACCCTCAGATTTCCAATTGATCTTTACTTTGTATCTCGTAGGGCGCAAAGTCTCTTTAGGGATTGCCGTCAACCTGCCGCCTAGCTCGAAGCTCCTGTCCCAGGTTTTGTCAGCATAGGCATAAAATTCAACTGTGCCGCTGACTCCGCTGTTTTCAAATTGAGCAGGCAATTGTATGATGAGATGATCGTCTTTTGTCAGGACTTTAGTAGGTTCAGACAAAGCAGTCTGATTCTGATAGGCATCAATGACCTGCTGGTATTGCAACTCCTCCTGGTAGTATTCTGTCGAGACTAACTGAAGTTCCTGCTTCATGCTCATCGTCACCAGGACAGCAATCAGCACTACAAATCCTCCGTAAAGCAGGGCCACCCGGGCTCCCCATCCAATTTTCATAGTAGTCATCTCGTATCGTTTTAGCTTCCTGAAAAGGGTCCCAGGAAGGAAGTTTTAATCGTTTTGATTTTCTTGTCACCCTCGTAAACAGCAATTTTCAGAGGGGTTTTACGTCGCCTGATGTTTTCTTTGTCAACGTAGATAAACATGGATCCTGAAGTATATGCTCCCTTCGGCACCACCAGCTCGTCTTTCCCAACAAGGGTAATCGCTCCTTCAAAGTCTTCAGGCACCAGTCTCAGCTCCTTGTCTTCATAGGTCTTGTTCAGGAACTTGAAGTTGTAAAGGTTGCTGTATTGGTTGCCCGGCTGCTCCTGAAACAATTGTCCGGGCGTCCTTAATATGGTAATACCCACATCAGTCCGGCTCGCCAGAAGATAACCTTCCACACCAAGTAACAGGAGCATCACCGCAGTATAGGCTTTCATTCTTGAGGTAAACCGCGTAGGCTTCTTGTCAGAGATATTTGCCTCTGAAGCATAGCGGATCAGGTTCGGTTCAAATCCCACCGCATTCATCATCGAATTACACGCGTCGATACAGGCCGTACAGTTGATACATTCCAGTTGCGTGCCATTCCTGATGTCAATACCGGTAGGACACACCTTCACGCATTGCATACAATCTATACAATCCCCGGCGTCCCGCTCCTGTTTCTTATTGAATTTCGCCCGTTGCTCTCCTCTCACGTGATCATAGGCTACTACTATGGTATTACGATCCATTAGCACTCCCTGCATCCGTCCGTAAGGGCATATGGTTGTGCAAACCTGCTCCCTGAGCCAGGCAAAAACGAAGAAGAAGATGCTTGTAAAGATGAGTATGGCAAGGAAGCCGCTCAGGTGCTGGCTCAGGGGCTCCGTAATGATACGGAACAGCTCGTCGACTCCGATGATATAGGCCAGAAAGGTGTTGGCAATCAGGAAGCTTATCAGCCAGAATACCAGCCATTTGCTGCCTTTACGAAGGATCTTATCCGTGTTCCAGGGTGCTCTGTTCAACATCTTTTGCTGTGCACCATCACCCTCAATCAGGTATTCGATTTTCCGGAAAACCATCTCCATAAATATAGTCTGCGGACAGGCCCAGCCACAGAATACGCGTCCGAAAACCACTGTAAACAGTGCGATGAAGACAATGAAGATGACCATACCCAATCCGAAAAGGAAGAAGTCCTGCGGCCAGAAGATCTGACCAAACAGTATGAATTTCCGCTCCAGAATATTGATTAGAAAAAAGGGATGACCATTCACTTTAACAAAGGGCAACGAAAAGAAGATGATCAGGTACACCATCGTGACTATCGTACGCGCATTATATAGCTTTCCTTTCGGTTTTGTCGGGTTGATCCATATCCTTTTGCCATCCCTGTCTACCGTAGCAACCTTATCTCTGAATGAATCAATGGTCTGTGCCCTGCTCATGCTGCTTCTGTTTATTCGTTACTGGACTGCTATTTCTTCTTCAACTGCCGTTTCAGTTGCCGTGCCTTCCGTTTCTACATATAACTCACCTTGTTGCTCCTTCGGAGCAGCAGGCTGAGTGCCTTTCAGCGACTTGACAAAGCTGGTAATGTTGGCAAGTTGTTTTGGTGTGAAGTCATCTTTCCACGGCTTCATCCCCTTGTCCTGCCAGCCATATTTGATCGATTTGAACACATCCTGCAGACTACCCCCGTGTAACCAGTAGTCATCTGCCAGGTTCGGACCTACGGTTCCGCCACCATCTGCGCCATGACAGGCTGCGCAGCTCTTTTGGTATAATGTCTTGCCTTCCTCAATCCCGGATGCATCTGCCATGGTCACATTGGTTTCATCTATGTTGCCCGCGGATTTGGCGAGGTACGCCGCCTTCTGTTCCTCACCGCGTTGCACTTCTGCAATGTATTCGTCATGCGAGCTCGGACCGTTACCACCTCCGTGATAGTACCACAGATAGACCACAGAGATCAGAATGGTCAGGTAAAATCCATACTTCCACCAGGGCGGCAGACTGTTATCCAGCTCTTTGATGCCATCATAATCATGGTCCAGCATGATGTCTTCTTCCTTTTCAAGCTCCACCGCCTGGTTAAATCTGTCCCAGAATGGTACACGCTTCCTGACAATCTCTGCCGCCTGACGGATTTTTTCAGGTTTCTGCGAAATAGCACGTAGTATACCGCGCATATAAAGCAACATTGCACCCAGAATCAACAACTCGAGCAGCACAATTCCGCTGAGTGCATAGAATTCAGTTGCTGGTAATCCGGCAACCACTTCGGGAAGACCCGCCTTTACCTGTTCGGTTTCCGCAACCGCCTCTTCAGCAATACTGCTGAGCGGAAGCAGAATCATCGCCAGTAATGTGATGGCCCTGGTTTTGATATCGGCTCCTTTGCGAAGCACCTTTTCTCTGTAAACACCAGACAACTCCTTCAATACACCACCCATTACGGCTATAGCAAATAGCAGGATCACGATCAGTGTCACAAAGGCGATCAATACAGGATTGAAGGATGACGCGTTAGCAACCGTAGTCTCACTCCCGAAAACTTGTTGGGAGATGGGCAGAAGGGCAGCAAGTACCGCAAGCTTTTTATATCCTCGTTGCATATCTGTACTTATTTGTTGTTGTTATTGATTATCACCCAAGAGGGGAATTCGTTTGATCTCGTCAATGTATGCCTTGTCAGCTCTGTAAGCCCAGATGATCAGTCCGGAGAAAAACAGGAAGAATATCAGTAGAGAGGTAAGGGGATAAATGCCCACCCCTGTTATGCTTTCCAGATAATTGATGAATTTCATTGTTGCGGATTTTTTACTGGTTAGTGTCCTTTTTTTCAAGCTTGATATCGGTGCCCACACGCTGCAGATAGGCTATCAGTGCTACTATCTCCTTGTTCGGGGTGGTTTTGATGCCATCATTCGCCAGGTTCTTCGTGATCTTCTGCGCCTGTTGCATCAGGTCAGCA
This sequence comes from Bacteroidota bacterium, assembly GCA_023409975.1. Classification (GTDB taxonomy): domain Bacteria; phylum Bacteroidota; class Bacteroidia; order Chitinophagales; family Chitinophagaceae; genus JAFIGV01. Next base: position 25,851 of record JAEYQO010000121.1, read on the forward strand.
TTGGCTTTTTTGTCAAATCCTTCCTCGTATGGCACTCCAAGGGTCTGCATGGCCCTGATCTTTGCTCCGGTAAGGCTGGTGTCAAGGTCGTCTTCGATCAGCCAGGGATAATCAGGCATGATAGATCCGGGTGACATGCTCGTTGGCTCGTACATGTGATTAAAGTGCCAGCTATCCGGATACTTGCCACCTATTCTGGCCAGGTCTGGCCCCGTGCGTTTACTTCCCCACTGGAACGGGTGATCGTAAATGAACTCACCGGCTTTGGAATATTCTCCGTATCGCGCCACTTCATCGCGGAAGGGACGTACCATCTGGCTGTGACAGGTATAACAACCTTCTCTTACATAGATGTCACGGCCGTGAAGCTCCAGCGGAGTGTAAGGTTTTACGCTGGTGATGGTCGGCACATTGGACTTTACCATAAACGTCGGAATGATCTCAATCGCACCACCTATCATTACCACGATGAGGCTACCCACCAACATCTGAACCGGACGACGCTCAATCCAACGGTGCCAGTGTGATTTACCATGGGGAACATATACTTTCGGCATTGGCGGGGCTTCTGCCGCTTCATTATCAACCGCCTTACCCAGCTTCACTGTTTTTACAAGGTTGTAAACCATCATCAGTGCTCCGATCAGGTACAGGGTGCCACCCACACCACGCATCATATAGTAGGGGCGCATCTGCGTAACGGTTTCCATGAACTGATACTTAAGAATGCCTTCTTCTGTGAACTCTTTCCAGGCCAGGCTCTGCATGAATCCTCCCCAGTACATCGGCACTGCATAGAACACAATTCCCAGTGTACCGATCCAGAAATGCCAGTTGGCAAGTTTCTGCGAATAGAGGTTGGTTTTGAAAATCCGGGGTATCAGCCAGTAGAGTACACCAAAGGTCAGAAACCCGTTCCATCCCAGGGCACCAACGTGAACGTGAGCAATGGTCCAGTCCGTAAAGTGACTGATCGCATTCACATTCTTCAGCGATAGCATTGGACCCTCAAATGTGGCCATACCATAGGCGGTAATCGCTACAACGAGGAATTTCAATACCACATCCTCGCGAACTTTGTCCCAGGCGCCACGTAGCGTTAGAAGGCCATTGAGCATACCGCCCCAGGATGGCGCAAGGAGCATCACTGAGAATACTGTTCCCAGCGATTGAGCCCAGTCTGGCAATGCTGTATACAGGAGGTGGTGCGGTCCTGCCCATATATAGATAAATATCAGCGCCCAGAAGTGAATGATTGAAAGTCTGTAGGAATAAACCGGCCTGTTGGCTGCCTTGGGAAGGAAATAGTACATCAATCCCAGATACGGAGTGGTAAGGAAGAAGGCTACGGCATTGTGACCATACCACCACTGTACCAGCGCATCCTGAACACCTGCATACCAGGAATAGGATTTCAGCGCAGAAAAAGGGATCTCAATGGAATTCACCACGTGAAGGAGTGCAACTGTTACGAAAGTGGCTATGTAAAACCAGATGGCCACATACATATGACGCTCCCTGCGCTTAAGGATCGTCCCAAACATATTCCAGCCAAAAACCACCCAGATAAGTGTAATAAGAATATCCAGCGGCCACTCCAGCTCTGCGTATTCCTTGCCGGTAGTATATCCTAGCAGAAGGGTCACTGCAGCAAGGACGATGATCAGTTGCCAGCCCCAGAAGTGTAGCTTACTGAGCATATCACTGAACATACGTGCTTTACAGAGTCGCTGTAGCGAATAGTAAACACCCATAAATATGCCGTTCCCTACAAATGCGAAGATGACCGCATTGGTATGGACCGGACGAACCCTGCCGAAACTGGTTTCGGGTTGACTGAAGTTTAGCCAGGGAAATACAAGCTGAAACGCAGCAAGCAAACCTGCAAGCATCCCGACTATACCCCAGAACATGGTGGCATAGGCAAACCATTTCACGATCTTGTTGTCGTAATAGAATTTGTCGAGCTGACCTGAGCCTGATTGAATCCGGATCTCTTCATGTAGGATCTGCTGATTCGTGTTGGATGTGGTACTCATCTTTTTTGGTCTTATGTTATTGTCTGTTATTGCCGGTGTTTGTTTCTGTATCATGCAGCATTCTCATGGCAGACCCCTGCTGGTCTTCAAATTGGTTGGACCGTACACTCCAGATGAACGCTCCGAGAAAAAGGGCTGCAACCACGATACTGGCGAAGATTAAGATGTACAAGGCACTCATGATGGATGTGAAAATGATAAGGCAAAGCTACCCCGAGGTAGAAGCGCGCCGGATGATGGTGCTCAAACCAAATCATGATCTTTGTCATGATTTATGTCACGTTCGTGCAATCTTTAGTAAAGAATTGTTGAAACGCGCCAGGTGGCGATGTCAAAAGCGTGTCCGGTCTATGGTTGATGGGTCAGTCAAGGAGCTCATCATTAAGCATAGATCCCGCCCCCTCCATAGGAGGCCGTCGGTTGAATAGATAAAAAGGAATGTTACGAACGCAGGGTCTTGCCAAGGGCAGTAGCAGGCACGGGTGTGTCCATCGGCACCCCTGAATTGTTGTGCTGGGTCTCTACGCCTGTTATCTCTGGCTTCCTGTCCTCCTGGCTTTTGGTTGATGCCAGTGTCTTCAGCCGCAACCGCTCAGTCGCAGCTAAATGCCTTTTGCGCATATAATATAGGATAGAAAACAGCCCGATGGTCACAAGCAATACAGCACCAATCGCCATGGTGGGATTGTAATCCTGAACCAACAGTGCCACACAAATGATCAGCAGATTAGCCGTAACCAGTATCCCTGTTGTATGAGAATGACTAAAACCCAGATCCAGCAGGTAATGATGTAGATGGGTCTTATCCGCATGAAAAGGATGCTTGCCCTGAAAAAGTCTCAACAGGATTACCCGGAAGGAATCAAAAACAGGTATGAATAATACAGACAAAGCGATCACCAATGCACCCTGACGGGAGTGGATATACTCAGCAAGCACATTGTCTTCTCTGAAATTATTAATAAGGGTAATTGAAAGTATTGCAATAGTAAACCCTATCATCAGGGAACCGCTATCTCCCATGAAGATCCGTGCAGGTGCCAGATTGTATTTCAGAAAGCCAATAATGGCTCCCATAAGGGCAAATGCAATGCATGCAGCGCTGAAATTACCCTGAATAGCCAGGCAGGTACCAATTATCAACAGACATAGGCTGCTCAGACTTCCGGCAAGACCATCCACTCCGTCTATCAGGTTGAACGCATTGGTGACGAATATGCACCCAACAATCGTGAATCCGATAGAGATCCAGTCCGGTAACTCATATATTCCAAAAATGCCATGAAGGGATGCGATCCGGATATCCGCAATCCCAACCACGATTATCGCAGCCAGTATCTGCGATACGAATTTCTTGTTCGGGGTTAGGGTAATGATATCATCCTTCACACCAGCAATAAATAACACTAGTGTTCCGGCAACGAGATAGTTAAACTTGGGAAAAGTAGTCAGATCTATAAATATGGAAGCAACAATAAGATAGGCAAAGAATATGCAGACACCCCCCAGATTCGGTGTTACGTCTTTATGGATCTTCCGGTGATTGTCAGGCAGGTCATACAGTTTCTTCAGCTTCGCAAGCATGATCAACCGGGGAATCGATAACGCACTGATAAATGCCGCGGCGACTGCTATTATAAAGTACTGAATATAAAGAGGAAGTATCACCATACCTGCAAAACTGCTAGTTTTTAGTTCTATTTAGGGTTTGTTTTTATAGGTGAATTTCATAATGTCCATCCTCTTCGTTCGCCTTTATACTCTATCCAATTTACGCCTTTTCTGATAATATTCGTCCAGGGACCACTTTTTTTTAAAGCACTAATCCGAACCCGACACAAAAATAACCAAGGTTTTCTCTTTTTGTCTGCTGAAATCCACTCTGTCTTGTTATTGATTGGTTATTGGATTTAATCCTTATTTAAAGCGCCCTGATTCAGATGAGCCACCAGGTAGTCCGAAATAAATTGGTAGAGATTAAATCCAGCCTCCGACCTTAGCGCTCTCTCAAGTTCTTTCCTTAACCCCGTCCTGCTGAATGTCTGCATGCGCTGCATCTGGATGAGCTGCCAGCTTTTCTCCGTCAGTAAATACAGTCTTTTCTCCTTCAGTGTTGCAAACTCCTTTAGGAAAATCTCAATCTGCCCCGCCAGTTCCTCTACTCCCTGCTTTGTTGTTGCTACTGTTTTAAGGACAGGTATCTCCCTGCCATTACCCGCTTTTTGATGCATCAGCGCTTTCAAATGGCGAAACAGCGTTTCTGCAGCCTCCCGGTCGGCCTTATTCAAAACAAATACATCCGCAATCTCCATAATCCCTGCTTTCAGGGTCTGTACCTCGTCTCCGGCTTCGGGAACTAAAGCTACTACTGTACAGTCAGCAAGTCCCGCAATCTCCACCTCGCTCTGACCAACGCCCACTGTCTCAACGATGATGTAATCAAATGGTGCCTGTTTCAATACATCGGTAATCTCTATGATCTTGGCATTCAATCCCCCAAGTGTCCCGCGACTGGCTAAAGAGCGGATATATACGCCAGGGTTATTATAGAATTCAGACATTCTGATCCTGTCACCAAGTATCGCTCCATAATTGAAAGGAGAAGATGGATCAACAGCCAGTACGGCTACCGTTTTCCCCTGCTTTGTCCAATGTCCTAAAAGGGCATTCACGAGGCTGCTCTTACCAGCTCCCGGAGGTCCTGTAATTCCTATTACATTGGCCATTCCGTTCCCTTCCAGTCCCTTCAGCAGTTCTGAATGGCCAGGGAGTTCGTTTTCTACTATTGTAATGCCTCGGGCTATCGATCGGTAATCTCCCGATTTTATGGCTGAAAGCAATTGTCTTATCTTGTCCTGCACTAATTGCTGCGTTATTATCGTTATTCTTCAATGTCGATGAACAAAAATAGTTTTCTTCAGTCGAATGTCTTTCGCAGCAACATAGCTCTGTTTGCCATAATCGCAATGATCGTTGGGTTTTTTGTGTCCAGAGCGGTCCTCTCAATGTCGATTATCCTCTTCGGACTAAATGCGTTGATAGACGTCCACCCACGCAAATGGTTCAGGGAAAAATGGTGGCTGCTCTCAATGGCCTGGGTAGGTCTTTATGCGCTTTCCTGGTTCTGGAGCGATAATCCGGAGTATTGGAATACGCGTCTCCAGGTGAAGCTGCCTATTATATTATTACCACTGGCTTTCGCCTTCACCCCGGCATTTTCCTATAGACAGCTTAAGATTTTTACGCTGGTTCTCATCATGTTGCTGCTGTTTGCAGCCGGTTATAGTCTGTACCATTTCCTTCTTGCCCCCGACGTTTTCATCGAAGCCTATAATGTGTCTCATGTCATCCCTTCCATTCCAAAAAATGACCATATCCGATCCAGTCTCGCTATAGCGTGTGGGGTAGTGTGGCTGGCCTATTTCGCCGGACGGTCAAGGGAAGGCTGGCTAAAATGGCTGTCAATAGCGACAATCATCATCCTCACTTTCCACCTCCATCTGCTCGCCGCACGCACAGGCCTGATGGCGCTGTATATCTTTTTCCTCGGATGGCTGCTTTACAAGGTGAGCCGGTTGCGCTCCAGACTTGTAGGAGCCCTGCTCCTGATTGCCTTCCTGGGCTCAGCAGTTGCTGCCACACAACTGGTGCCAACTCTCAGAGAAAGGATAGATTATGTTCGCTACACCATCCGGGTCTATAACAATGAAGGTCTCAAGGGGAACTATAGCGATCTGGGAAGGATCATGTCATACGATCTCGCCTTCAGGCTGATCAAATCTCATCCGGTGACAGGTGTAGGCGCCGGTCACATTCTCGACAGCATGAAGGGCGCGTACAGCAATTGGTACCCCCATGTGGCAGAAGAGCAGAGACTGATTCCACACAACCAGTTCCTGACGGTTGGGGTGGCCACAGGTATCCCCGGCCTGATTCTGTTCACCTTATGGGTTATCTATCCGATTCGCCATCTTAAAAGAAATCGCACGGGTTTCTTTTTTCTCATGATCTGGTGCATGATGCTGGTGCCCCTTTCCGTTGAGCCCGTTCTGGAAGTACAGTTCGGTGTGTTTGTATATTTGTTCTTCCTGCTTTGGATGCGCCATGCCATGCTAAAGCCATCTGAAGCACAGTGTACGAGTTAGAAGCTGCAATTTTATGATCAATTTTGTTCCCATTTTCCCACTGAATATCGTCGTCTATCCCGGCGAACCTCTAAACCTGCACATCTTTGAGCCGCGATATAAACAACTGATCCGCGAAGCAATCGACTCAAAAAAACCCTTCGGAATCCCTACGGTACTGGATGCCCGCGTTGAGGATTTCGGAACCCTGGTCGAAATCACGGAACTGGTAAAGGAATATGACAACGGCGAAATGGATATCAAAACCCGGGGAATCAGTGTTTTCAGGGTTCTCGAAATCGTGAAGTCCATCCCGGACAAGCTGTATAAAGGCGCTATAGTAGAATACCCCGACAATATCATGGAGCACGGTGATACCAGTATTGCAAGGATTATTCTGGACGAGGTCCGCAGACTTTATGCACTCCTCAATGTAGAAGAAAAATTCCCGGCCGACAAGAATTCTATGATTTCCTACGAGCTGGCACACTTTGTAGGTCTCACACTAGAACAGGAATATGAATTGCTTTGTATCTTTACAGAAGTTCAGCGCCTGGAATATATCCGCCGGCATCTCAATAATCTGCTGCCTACAATTCAGGAACTTGAGAAACTCAAGGCCCGGATAAAAATGAACGGGCATTTTAAAAATCTCTCTTTAAACGATCTGGATATCTAAATTGTTTTAATTTCCATCCCGGTACTCCCTGTATATTCCCTGTGACCTCCCTGTGACCTCCCTATATACTCCCTATTTTGTTCGGTATCTATTAGATATCTGGCCCGTACTGGTTCGCTACACATTGCCTACACCCAGCCTTCAGCCTCCTCCCTTATTCTGACCATTGACTCGTTCTCAGGATTTTTTTCTATTTTGTAACACTCATTATCAAACCTTCATTTCATGTCAAACACACTCTGTATCGACTGGGGTAACACTCAGGTTAAAGCTGCTTTGTTCAACGAGGAAAACAAAATAGTCTCAGTTAAGAATTTTAATGGCACGGAGGTGATTCCACAACTACAGGATCTCATGAATACCTGGCAGCCTAAAGCAGGTGTATTTTGCGCAGTAACTAATAACACACAGGAAGCCGAACAACTGCTCAACGAAAACCTTTCAAAATTCATTAGGCTCGACACAAATACCTATCTGCCTATCATGAATGCCTACAGCACCCCGGAAACACTCGGCACGGATCGCCTCGCAATTGCAGTTGGTGCCCAGGCAGCCTTTCCAAATACTAACGTATTGGCTATCAGTATAGGAACCTGCATTACTTACAATTTTATCCAAAAGAATAAAGCCTTCCGTGGTGGCGCCATTTCTCCAGGTCTGCGCATGCGCCTCAGGTCCATGCATGAGTGGACCGACAAACTTCCCGTCGTAGAACCGGAAGGTGAAGTACTCCTCCTCGGCTACGATACCGCTACCTCCATGAGAAGTGGAGCAATCTACGGCATGGCCTCTGAAATAGATGGAATGATCGCCGCATTCGAAGCACAATATCCTGACTTTAACGCTGTGTTAACCGGAGGGGATGCGCCTTTATTTGCAAACAAACTGAAAAGCAAGATATTTGCAGACCCTGATCTGCTGCTCAAGGGGCTAAATCTAATTCTAAAGCATAATGTGCCAATACTACACTAGGCTATCATTTTTATTCATTTTTCTGATCACTTTCGGTTGTTTTACATCCCAGGCACAGAACCTCAACAGACTTAAAGGCGAAAATTCTCCGTACTCAAGATACGGCATCGGAGATTTCAGAAATGGCGTAAATGTAGCGCTCCGCGGTATGGCAAGTGCCTCGACAGCAGCCTCCAACGAATACTATATTAATACTGATAACCCAGCGTCCTATGCTAAACTGAAGTTTACCACCTACGAAGCAGCAGGCGAAGGCTCCAGTAAGACAATAGTCGCCAACGATAATTCTATAAGCACAGGCAGCGCTTCACTGTCCTACCTTTCTATCGGCATTCCCCTCGGTAAGTACGCCGGCATGGCCATTGGTCTCCGGCCTAACACACGTGTCTACTACCGAATGAATGATACCACTGATCTCCCCGATATCGGCTCCTCCATCCGCGCCTATTACGGCGAGGGTGGCACCAACTATGCTTTCATCGGCGCCGGCGGTCAGTACAAAGGGTTTAGCATCGGCTTCAATCTGGGCTACATGTTCGGCACTATCCGGAATACAAGTGTTGTCCAGCGTCTGGAGGACACAGTCCGGGCTATGAATGCTGATTTTTCCAGGTACACTAAAATCGGTGGTCTGCACTGGAAGCTTGGTGCACAGTACGAAACAAAACTGAATGATAAACTCGGTCTCCGTATCGGCGCTACTACTACCTTAGGTCAGACATTAAACGCCTGGCGTGATGAGTTTGGCCTGATCTGGCGTATTTCTGGTGGCTCAACGGTCGCAGACACTGCCATCGACATCAGAGAGCGGGAAGGTAAAATCCAATTGCCGCTTAGCTATTCCGCCGGTGTTCAGATTTTCGGTACAGACCAGTGGACAGTAGGCCTGGACTTCTCCGCAGCACAATGGGAACAGTTTCGCAGTTATGACGAAGTTGATTCCCTCGCGAGCAGTACCTATCGTATAGCACTGGGTGGTGAATACACACCTAACGCCACCAGCATGTATAACTATTTCCAGAGGGTTACTTATCGTCTGGGTGTTTACTATGGCAAAGATTATGTTCGCCTCAGAGAAACCGATCTCCCGTATTTTGCTGTCACCGCCGGTGCCAGTTTCCCCTACCGCCGATCTCCGGACAGACTACATGTCGCTCTGGAACTTGGCCGCAGAGGTACAGAAGACAATGGGCTGATTAGAGAAAACTTTTTCCGTTTTGCTTTAGGTATTTCATTGAACGACCGCTGGTTCGTTAAAAGGAGATATGATTAAGTATTTCAACAATACCACAAGTATTTATACCCTGATCCTCCTTCAGGGTATTTTGTTTTCGCTGGGTTTCTCGTCCTGTAAAAACCAACCCGGAGAAATAGATACTATCGTCAAAAGGACGAATCTTCAGGAAGATGTCGCAGAAGAAGTCGTTTTTATCTACAGTGAAAACGCAAAGGTGCGTCAACGGCTGTATACCAAAGAATTCGTCCGCAACGAGGTGGCTAAACCGCCTTTCATCGACATGCGGAAAGGCTTGAAGATCGAAACCTTCAACGATAGCGGAAGGGTAGAGAGTACCCTGACTGCACGTTATGCCAGATACTACGAAAAGCAAGGCAATGTGCTCATCAGAGATAGTATCGTGATCGTCAACAAAAAGGGTGATACACTTTCCACCGAGGAACTGGTATGGAACCAGAATCTGAAAAAGTTTTTTACGGAAACTCCGGTCCGGATCAAGACTCCCACGCAGGTAATCCTCGGTAACGGCCTGGAAGCCAATGAGGATTTCTCCTGGTATGAAATCACCAATATCAAAGGGATCATACAGGTAGAAAAAGAAGAGGTGCCCGAATAATTCCTCACCCCCTCCGATCCCCCTTTTATAAGCGTATACTTTGATTACCTTTGGCGATCATTTTCACTTATTAAATTAACGATGAAAAAAATCATTTTGTCAATTTGCGCGTTTGCAGTTCTTGCGACCGCTCGCGCTGATGAAGGAATGTGGATTCCCATGCTCATAGGTAAAAACTATGAGGAGATGGCTCGGATGGGGCTGAAACTTTCCAAAGAAGACCTGTATAGCGCCAACCAAAGCAGCCTTAAAGATGCTATCGTACAATTCGGTGGCGGTTGCACAGGTGAAATTATCTCAGATAAAGGTCTGTTGCTCACAAACCACCACTGTGGATACGGCCAGATCGCCGCGCTCAGCACCGTTGAGAATAACTACCTCGATAATGGTTTCTGGGCTAAAAATCTCTCCCAGGAAATTCCCGCCCCAGGCCTTACAGTCCTGTTCCTGCAGAAGATGTATGATGTCACAACGGAAGTGATGAACTACATCGGTGACGCTAAAGGCGACGACTACACCAAAAAGTTCGAAGAGATTAAAAAAGATATTGAAAAACGCGCCTCACGTGATGGGAAACTGATCACCAGCGTGAAAGAGTATTTCAATGGTAATCAATATATCCTGCTAACCTATAAGCGGTACAAAGATGTCAGGTTGGTAGCTACGCCTCCCAAGTCTCTGGGTAAATATGGCGGAGACACCGACAACTGGATGTGGCCACGCCACACAGCAGACTTCTCTATTTTCAGAGTGTACGCCGGCGAGGATAACGAACCTGCCGATTATTCTCCAAACAATAAACCCTACAAGCCGAAATGGCACCTGCCGATTTCTGCCAAAGGGTTCAGGGAAGGGGACTTTGCTATGATCTTTGGCTATCCCGGTCGCACAAATCGCTACGAAGTCGCCGCAGGGATCGACCTCGCTCTTACGGATGTCAACCCCTCAATCGTAAACATCCGCGACAAACGCCTCTCTATCATGAGAAAGCATATGGACGCAGACAAAGCGGTTTACCTGAATTATACTTCACAGTATGCAAGCATTGCCAACTACTGGAAGTATTTCATCGGTCAAACAGAGCAGCTGAAGCGCCTGAATGTCGTAGATCAAAAAGGAACTGAAGAAGGTAAGTTTATCAACTGGGCAGAAAAAAATGCACCGCAGTACGCAGACGTGATTGACCGTTACGAAGAAGCGTATGAAGGCTACGCGCCCTATGCTAAACATGCTATCTACTACTCCGAAGCATTTCGCGCTCCAGCCTTAACGCGTTTGGCCGCTGCCCTGAATCCACTGAATAAAGCACTGGAAAAAGGACACAATAGCGAGGATACCATCAAAAAGTATCTTGAACCTCTTAAAAATGCTCGTCGATCACTGCTGAAGAACTATGAGCGTTCCATGGATCAGGAATTGTTCGCAGCAATGACGGCTATGTTCTACAACGATATTCCAAAGAGCCAGCACCCGGGCATATATGAGGATGTTATCTTCAAAAAGTTCGGAAGAAACGAAGAGAAGGCTTTCAACGAATACGCTGCGTTTGTATTTAAGAATACTTTCCTCCTTGACAGCGCCAAATTCAACGCTTTTGCTGAAAATCCAACACTTAAGCAGTTGAATAACGACCCTGCAGTGCAATATGCACTCAGTTTCCTCAAGAATTATGAACTGAACTATCAGCCCAAAATCGAGTCTTTCGCAGATAAAAAGAAGGAATTAAGCCGCCAATACCTGAAAGGTTTGATGGAATGGCAGAAAGGCAGAATGTTCTATCCGGACGCAAATTCAACAATGAGGATCTCCTACGGACGCGTACTGGGTTACGCTCCAAAAGATGGTGTGTATTATGATTACTACACCACAATGGAAGGCCTCATGAATAAATATCAACCAGGCGACGATGAATTCGACTTGCCGAAAGACTTCATCAATCTTGTAAAGAAAGGCGACTTCGGAAGGTATGCCGATAAGGATGGAAAGCTCCGCGTGAACTTCATCACAAATAACGATATCACTGGTGGAAACTCCGGAAGCCCTGTGATCAATGGCAGGGGAGAACTCATCGGTCTGGCTTTCGACGGTAACTGGGAAGCTATGAGCGGAGATATCGCCTTCGATAAGCAATATAAGCGCACTATCGCGGTCGACGCCCGCTTTATCCTTTATCTGATTGAACGTCTGGGTAAAGCACACAATCTGATTGAAGAAATGGAGATCAGAGACTAGTCAGTTGCTTTAAGAGCGCTTTCCTGAAGGAACTGCGTTCCCCAATTTCTTAAACAACGTCAGGACAATTCCTGGCGTTGTTTGCTTTTGAAAGGTCTGTTCCTGAGGTTCTGGCATGATTCTTCTGCTGTTTTTCTGCAACTATCTGCACATTTCTAAAAACCACTGCTTATGAAACTTTCAAGATTCCTGATGTTTGCCGCAGCAGGCATCGCTGTCGGCTATCTGCTTACCAGAACCGAAAAAGGTAACGAAATCAGAAGAAGCGTCTCAGACTCTGCTGGTAAAATGGGGGACAGACTTAATGCCATCCGCCGCCGTTCAGGACAGATCGCCGAAGATCTGATGAATGATGTGAAGTCTACCGCTGAAAGACTGAAAAAGAGTACTGACGGACAAGCTGTCTGATTAGATTCAGTATGGAATGCAACAGCCCTTTCTGTAGTCGGAAAGGGCTGTTGTTTTGTTGAATGATATCACCTAAAGGGCTAGTTCTACCTGCAAACGGTATCGTAGGGTAGGCTCATCCCTGATCAGGTCTCTGGTATGACTCAGATCGGTCTGTATCTTAAGATTGTGCTTCAGGAAGTATTTTGACGCCGCAAGTGTTATTTCATCGATACGGTCCGCCATTCCTGCAGCTACAAGTTGCTCAGCGGGTTGTATCAGCGAATACCTCGCAGCTAGTTCAATGTTGTTTTTGAATAGATACCCGGATTGCAGGTTCCACCCCATGCCCGTTTGAAAAAAGTCTGAACTGTCAGCCAAAACCGGACTGGCTCCTGATTGCTTGTTCATGAACTCAGTCGTCACAGACCAGCCTCTGTACTTAAACATGGCATCAGCAAAGAAGGTTCCCAAATCCCTCGACTCTGAAACGAAATCACCTAATTCTCCTGCATTTCGCATAGCGCCCTGATTATAGCTATATCCGGCTGCCAGTGATAGTTTAGGGCTTTCCTCGCGCTCCAGGTCAGCATCAAAATAATCTCCTCCATTTGTGAATTCACCAAACGGAAGCACCTCCAACCGGGCAGTGTAACTGAGCCCTCCCGTATCTGCCATCGTAATGTTTCGTCCCTGCCCAAGTGATACAGCATATTGATCCCTGATCAGTATATTACCGAGATTAAACTCGTGGTGAAGCTGTACCCCCAGATCACGGTCCAGGTTATACCAGGCGTTAACAAGACTTCTGTCCACAAACTGAAGTGCCTGCGATGAAATAACACGCTCCCGGTTTCCGGGAAGTTTTGTCTGACCAAACCAGAGTTCCAGGTTGTTCCTGACCTGATATTTTAGAACAGCGTCCAAAACTATATTAGCCCCCCTGGCCCCCTGGGGTATCACAGGCGCATTATCCCGGTTACTCAACGCCAATTCGATCTTATAGATCAATCGTGGCGTGAAAGCAAACCCATCGAATTTGAGACGAAATCTCCTGATCATCAGCTCTTTCTCGATCGGACTCCCTTCCTCAAGACTGCGCTCTGCGGAGAATAACGTCTGGAATCTTACGCCCATCTTTACGCTCATTGAAGAGTCGGCGGCCACAAACTGAATTCCTTTCCCAAACCTGGTCTTCAGCCCTTCGCCTTTAGAAGGGGTCATAGGCTGAGCAGCAACACAAAATGGCAATAAACCAAAGGCAGCGACGATAGATTGTTTTCTCCAGTTTAACATTGGATTATCAGGACGTTAATCTTCGGGTGCAAAAATGTTTCTAAACCATCCAATCTCCAACTAAATGGCTGAAGTGTAACAAAAGCGTAAAGAAAATTTAATGGAAAGGTAACACTACGGCACTCGCCAGGCTCCCGTCTGCTCAAAGTTCCTAATCAAACGTTAAGTGTCTTATAAGGGATTGTTAATCAGGCGATATTTCTTGATGATGTTTGTCGGCAAAAAGACTTTTGTTCTGTCAAACAAACAAAACACATTATGTATCTGTATTCAGCAAATGAAGCTCCTCCGGTGACAAAGAAGCCAGAACCAGTGAAGAAGAACCTTCTTTTTAAAAATGTCCTGGTCCCCCTGACACTGGCTTTTCTGAGCATTCCCGTTTACCTGATGCTCATTCTTAAGTGCATTGCCTTCTTCCAGTAGGTTTTATCTTACCCTATATCATAAAAAAGACTGCCTCTCACTGAGACAGTCTTTTCCATTAAAGATTATTCATTCACTATTTTTCCATGTACATTACCTCCTTGATCAACTTCACCGTACGGGACACGTCCGGGAGAAAGGCTGCAACGAGGTTCGGTGCATAGTGCATATTGGCGTCGGCAGAAGTAATCCTGCGAATGGGAGCATCCAGATAGTCGAATGCCTCCTTCTGTACCCGGTAACTGATCTCGGAGGAGACACTGCTGAAGGGCCATTGTTCTTCTACAATTACCAGTCTGTTCGTCTTCTTCACAGAAGCGACGATCGTTTCCCAATCCAGCGGACGAATGGTCCGGAGGTCAATTACCTCAGCTTCGATTCCTTCTTTCGCCAGTTCATCAGCAGCTCCTAACGCTACCTTCATCATCTTGTTGAAGGATACAATAGTAACATCTGAACCTTCGCGCCTGACATCTGCCTTTCCAATAGGTATCAGATATTCTTCCTCCGGAACTTCTCCGATATCACCATACATCACCTCACTTTCCATGAATACAACAGGGTCCGGATCACGGATCGCAGACTTGAGAAGCCCTTTCGCATCATATGGATTGGATACAGAAATGACCTTTATGCCGGGAATGTTGGCATACCAGCTTTCAAATGCCTGAGAGTGTTGCGCTCCCAATTGACCGGCAGAGCCGTTCGGACCGCGGAATACTATAGGGCAGCTAAAATGACCGCCACTCATAGAAAGCATCTTCGCTGCATGATTCAGGATCTGATCCAGGGCCAGAACAGCAAAGTTCCAGGTCATAAACTCAATGATCGGCTTCGTGCCGTTCATCGAGGCACCCACGCCAATAGCCGCAAAACCCAGCTCAGCAATAGGTGTATCAATCACTCGTTTCGGACCGAACTCATCCAGCATGCCCTGGCTTACTTTATAGGCTCCGTTGTATTGAGCCACTTCTTCACCCATCAGAAATACTGTCTCATCCCGCCGCATCTCTTCTTCCATAGCTTCGCGAAGTGCCTGACGGAAAGGTATCGTACGCATTATATCGTCTGTTTAATTTTTGAGGTTCAAAGATAGAAAACGAAAGTAAGTTTATTACTTTCCGGTTGGTATGAATACTGCTGTACTGGTGAACTCATTTTCTTTGAATTCCAGCCGAAGGGAATCCTTGTCCAGCTTATTGACTTTCATCCTGATTTTGCTTCCTGTTCCTTTCAGTTTCATTTCGTCCAGCATCAGGGTGCCATCTTCTTCAAAATACCACGCTACAGTATCCGGTTCCGCACCAAAGCTGGCCACAACACTCCCGTCTTCCCTGAAGTCAAGCCAGGTATTGTGAACGGCCTCTTTGTGATCATTAAGGATGGTATCGAACTGAAGTCGCATCTGCTGGCGCATACTGTCCATATTGGCGACTCCGTACAATGCCTCATTCGTTACGGCATCTGTCGTTGTGCCCACTGTGTCAATAAACTCCTTTAGTTGCTGCATTTGCCCTTCTATCATAGGGCTCTCCAGCGCAACTGCCTGCCATCTGCGGGTGATCAGATCTTCTTTTGAAGCCTCACAGGAAGCCAGCAGCGCCGTGGTAATGAATAATACGATGGTTTTCTTCATGCTATTGAATTGATTGGAAATAGGCTCGCCACTCTTTCGACTGGAATAGGTGCGTTTCCAACATTGAGAAATTTTGTTGATCTGTTACACGGGAGTAAACGTTCTTTAGAAATGTGAATCGTACAGACTCAGACTTTAGACGCAAAGCGAGTTGATATACCTGCCGGGTACTAAAGCAACTAACGGAAGACTGCTTAAGGAAATAAACGATGAGCTTATCGTTCTGCTTCATATCAGGCAGATAATTCAGAACCGACCGGAATGTTTTATCTGTCATGGGTTCAGGACAATCGCTATTTGGTATACCAGGTTTCCCCGACTCCAATAGCACATCCTCTGTGACATCTAAGGCTTTTTCTGCTACCGCCGAATCTTCGCTATTTCCAGTTTTGTTTAAAACAAGGTTTGCAATGAATGCAGGTTCGCTACTATTCGAAGCTACAACCGCCTTCGTTTCCTGAGGTTCAACGGTAATACCGGTTTCATCTGCTGAAATGTCACTTACTGGCTCAGTGGCTGACTCAAAATCCGGTTCTGTGACTGGTTCAGATATAACTGTGGCTGTTTCAGGTTCACTACCCACCGCGTCTTCCGGAGGTAGTCGATCTTCCTCTCCTGGCTTCAGATAAAATTGTTGCTGGATGTCATATAGCGCATAGGCCCCCTCTTTCTGAACCAATAGAAATCCCCGGTATCCAAAATCAGGTACCAGGATCGTATACTCCTGAGGGGGATAGGCATTTTGCTGAAACAGTATCTGAACTTTGATGGGGCCAGATTCCAGTCTGGGGATGATATGGTAGTTTTTTCCGTATCGGGGTAGCATCTGACCCTCAAGCTTTACATAAAACGGTGTTTTCTTATCTCCCTGTATATAAACAAATGACCAATCCTGTGCCCGGACCACTTCGGTGGTAGCAAGGATCACTAAGAAAGCCAGTATTAGCTGTCGCATAAATATGTTCATCAGAGGGAGAGGGTTTTACTCAAGTTCGATCAGTACTGCTCCTTTTTCTACAGCAGTCTTTTCCGTAACCCGGACGCTCTTTACAGTAGCACTTGTTGTTGCCTTCAACACATTCTCCATTTTCATCGCCTCGAGGATCAGAAGCCCGTCTCCCTTGTTTACCTGTTGTCCAGGCTCAACCAGTATTCTGAGGATCATCCCCGGCATCGGTGCTTTTACGGGTTCTATTTTGACCATCGCACTCATATCCAATCCCATGCTGGAAAGTAACTGGTCAAGTGGTTCGCTGATCTGTACAGAATGACTGGAGCCATTGATCCGGAGAACTGCCTCCTTTGTTTTATGATCCAGCTTCTCTAAAATCGCTGTATAACTTTTGCCGTTGTACAATACATTTATAAGTCCGTTCGTATGTGCTTTAATGTCTAATTGTACTGGTGATCCGTCCAGAAACCAGGTTCCGTCCTGAGAATCCACTGAATAAGTCCTGTTATTATTAATCTTCAGTTGAAGCATCCGCAGTTTGAGTTAAACCACAAAGGTAACCAGACACGAGGATTTAATGGTCAGGCTTTCCGGTATGGCATATTCTTTTAAGCTGGTATGGCAAATATTGTTACAATGGCAAAATACAGGGTTGAATTCGATAATAAAGAGATTCGTTCCGTTCAACAAACAGAACAGGAAATCCCCGCACAGGATACGTTCCTTGAGGAAAGGACCGGAAGCACTATCTGGGCCATCATTGAGGCAAACACCGAAGAGGAGGCACAGGAAAAGGCCCGGCGCCTGCAAACCGAACTGCAGACAGGAAAGACTAAACGCGACCTCACGGACCCCGCCAGCGATAGCTAAACCTGCTTTGTTTATTGAATAAAAAAAGCACTTCTTAGGTAGAAGTGCTAAAATATCATTGAGTCTGTTCTAAACGCCCTGCGCCTCGAGCCACTGCGTTCTTCCCAGTCCCGGGATCACATGTCTTTCGCTGTGATAGGAAGAACGGACCAATGGACCACTTTCAACATAATCAAATCCCATTTGGTAACCAGCCTCTTTGTATTCCGCAAATTCATCCGGATGAACAAAACGGATTACTGGTAAATGCTTCGGGGTGGGTTGCAGATACTGACCAAGCGTAAGCACATGACAACCATTCTCCACCAGATCCTGCATGGTTTGAAGCACTTCTTCTTTAGTTTCCCCCAAACCTAACATGACACCACTTTTAGTTCGCATTCTTCCATCTCTGAGTCTGCGAATTACTTCCAGGCTCCTGTGGTATTTTGCCTGAATCCGAACTTTTCTGGTAAGTCTTTCAACCGTTTCCAGGTTGTGCGAAACGACTTCCGGAGCTACCTCAATAATTCTCTCAAGATTGTCCCACTGACCCTTGAAATCGGGGATCAGCGTTTCCAGCGTGGTCTCGGTATTCAAGGCGCGCACGGCCTTGATAGTATTGGCCCAGATGATCGAACCTCCATCTTTCAGCTCATCACGATCTACTGATGTGATTACCGCATGTTTGACCTTCATCAGGTAGATGGCTTCGGCAACCCGTTGAGGTTCATCCCAATCCACCGGCTCGGGTCGTCCTGTCGCTACAGCACAGAACCCGCACGATCGCGTGCAGATGTTCCCCAGGATCATGAAGGTAGCAGTACCCTCACCCCAGCACTCACCCATATTCGGACAATTGCCACTCTCGCAAATCGTGTGCAATTTATGTGTGTCAACCAGCCCTCGTACATGACGGTAGTTTTCGCCAATGGGGAGTTTCACCCGAAGCCAGTCTGGCTTCTTGACTCTGGTTTCATTATTGGCTACAGCTGAATTAATAATTGGTAATTCCTGCATTTAGGCTGCAAATTACGACCATCAGTAGCGTTTGCCAAATTGGAATGATACATAGGCGCTTAAGAGATAGGCTTTCGCCTCCTGTAGAGCGAGGAGTTCGATCTTCCGGGTATAGAGCTCTGCATTAACCCCAACTTCTAAAGCCATTTTGGTTTTTGCACTCGCTGCAAAATCAAAGTGTAAGGCTGTGCGTACGTGTAAACCAGGGGCAAACTGGATCTCATCCAGACCCTTAGTCCATCCAGACCCTCCAATGATATACTGCTGTCTCAGGAAGTCGCCTTTTGTTTCTTCGGAATATTTGATCGTTTTCTTATCTAAAAATCCAGGATTGTCCTGCGAAGGCACATATGCATCAACATAATACGGCTTCAGCAATCCTACGGAGAGGCCACCTGAATAGACCCAATGAATGGAAACCGTACCCGGGTCGGGCTTACCTGCTATCATTTTACGGAATCCATAACCTAACTTCAAAGCATAAAAGTTGTTGACCTTTCCATAAATCAGGGGTTTGGGCTTATCGGGACCGACCATTCCATGATGCGCGTTAGCCTCCCTTTTTTCTTTAGCATGCTTGTGTTCGCTTAGTTCAACACTGAAGAGACGGATATTGTAAAATTTATCACTGTTTCGGGAGTCATTTGAAAGTACATATCCTTTTTCCATAAAAAGACTCCAACCGTCCGTATTCCTTCTGATGCCACCGCTGAGTTCCTTTGAAATAGGCGTTGGCTTTTTGGGTCTGATCAATATGGGCTTTGTCACAACCGGGCTCAATACGGTTCGGGATGAGTCTGGGGTGGTCGTTGAATTGAAGTTCTCCGTTTGATAGATAGAGGTATCAGTAGCAGAGATGATATCCTGAACCTGTGCTTTCGCTTGATTTCCAGCAAATGCTAATGCGGTTAACAGAATTCCGGATTTGAATTGCCACTTCATATTTTGCGACCTATGTTTATAGTTGAGTTTTCCTAAGATACTAAGTTTTGACTGGGCTATAGTAATCTGTGTGTAATTTTAACTAAAATCAGACCATTGACTTCAAAAGTATTATATGAGGGCGATCTGAGAACAGTCGCCACTCATCTCCAATCCGGAACAGTTGTAGAAACGGACGCACCAGTTGATAATCAGGGAAAAGGGGAGCGATTCTCGCCAACGGATCTGGTAGCTACGGCACTGGCCTCCTGTATGATGACTTTGATGGGTATTGCAGCTCGTACACACAAGATCGATATCGACAAAGCAAGCTGCGAAGTCACTAAAATAATGGTGGCAAATCCAAGAAAGATCGGAGAGATTAAAGTCGACATCCGTTTCCCAGAAAGTGCCTCATTTTCAGATAAGGAAAAATCAATACTGGAACACGCTGCTTTGACGTGTCCAGTTTATCTGAGTCTGCATCCGGAGGTCAGGAAGTCAGTGAATTTCTTCTGGTAGATGACCTGATCTATCGAGCTGGTTTCTCCTTGATGATGTTTAAGCCAATTGGACATTCCAGGCAACGTTTCGGGGTGCAGTAGCGATGATATAGTTGCAACAATGCCTGGGTATCCGCGGCAGTATATGCCTTCCAGTTGTTCTTGCCCCAAAGACTGATAAATTTATTCTGCTCCGGTGGGACCGCATTTAATAACTCCAGAGCTTTTTCGGCATCCTTATGCCGTGCATGATGGTGCGCATAGAGGAAGCGGATGGGGGCGATAGTGTTAATAATGATGTTATTAATGGAGTCGGCACCCAGATGTTTTGCACCTGGCTTTTGCTGCGGTTCGTCGAATCTGAAATGGGTATCCCAGTATGAACTTGCCTGAACCTGGAATAACGGGTGAATCTCTTTGACGCTGGCACTCACAATGAGCTTTGAAAACAGGTGCAGCGACTGGTGAATCAAGGCGGCAAACTGAGCGATACGGATCGTCGGGAAATTGGAAGGCCGCATCCTGAGATATTTCCAGTGATGCCCATCAATGGGCTTCAATCGATACTTGGAGGCCAGATAGCAATATTCCTTCTTCAGCTCCTGCGGATAAACATCCTTAAAATCCTGGTTTAACAGGCCAGCCTGTCCGAAAAGTAGGGATTCGAGCGCCTGGAGTTGCAATCTGTGTCTCGCAAGAATATTAAGTGGTACGGATCGGGAAAGCGATAGAAAGGGCTCTGAGTTGATCCTGAATCCAAAATTAGCCGCCAGTCTCCAATACAACAGATTCCGCCAGTCACCTGCAGACTGAGATAGTAGTAGATTCCAGTCTGCCAGCTTCTGCTCCCAACGCTCGGCAAGTAGTCGGCTAAGCCAGCTCTCCCTTATGATGCTCCTGACCTGAGGCAGATTCCTCGCACAGGCTATGGATTGGTTGGGCTGTAGCAGATTGGTGTACTGATCGACAACATAGGCAGGAATTTGCTGCCAGAGCTGAAGTTTTGGAAAGTTGACCGCTTCATCCGGACGATCGTCCTGATACACAACGTGCAAAATAATATTGTGATAAGACCGGTCCGAGTCATGTCCGTGTCTTTCCCAATCGCTCGTTCTGACATGGAGTTCAACATTCCCAATCAAAACGGTGTTCCCAATTCTGATCCGGGCTTCTTCGAAATCAGGACCAGCATTGGTGTTTCTTGTCCCTGGATGAATAACGGTTAATGGTTCCCCTGAAGTCGTTTTCAGATCGACGGGATTGTACAGACTGTATTGCCAGATAAACTGGAATAGCATTTCGTTCATGATAGGGTAGGTTAACAGTAATTAGGAAGACAAATTACAAATAATGCTCCATCTGTTGCTGGTATTTTCTGGCAGCATCATGGACCTCCTCCTGAAAACTGGCTCCAGTGCCAGCATAGATTATTCCTCTGGAAACGTTAATCAGAATACCTGCATCCTTATTCATCGCATGTTCACAGACAGTTGCTACATCACCACCCTGGGCACCGACACCAGGGATCAGAAAGAAATGGTCGGGAAGCAGATTTCTGACATGTCGCAATTGATCTTCCCGTGTGGCCCCAATCACGAACATCGTATTGGAAGGCGTGCCCCATCCGGCAACTGTTGTCAGAACTTTCTCATAAAGCAGCCCATTCTCAGTCTTCGTCATTTGAAAATCAGCACTGCCGGCGTTCGATGTCAGCCCTAGTACTATCGCCCATTTCCCGTCAAACTTCAAAAACGGTTGAACACTGTCTGACCCCATATATGGCGCGACAGTAACACTATCAAAGGGGTAGGTTTCAAAGAATGTCCTCGCATATTGTTCTGAAGTATTTCCAATGTCTCCTCTTTTTGCATCTGCGATAGTGAACACTTCAGTTCCTAAATAATCGAGGGTTTCCTGCATCGTCTTCCAGCCCTCAATCCCCTGAGCTTCGTAAAAAGCTGTATTGATCTTGTAGGCCACCGCGAAGTCTCTTGTTGCATCAATGATCGCTTTGTTGAAAGCCAAAGCAGGATTCTCTTCCTTCAGCAGGTGTTCAGGAATCTTTTTAAGGTCTGTGTCCAAACCAACACAAAGGGAAGATTTCTTACGTTCTATAAGACGGATCAGTGAAGCTCGATTCATGGACGCGAAGGTAGAAAATCTTCGAAGTTAGCAGAGAGAACCTCACGATCACGAGTCTTCGTATTTACCGGTTTTGTCGGTGATGTTCAGATCTTTTGTAAAATTCCGGTGAAGTTTCATGTTAATGAGTAGTTCCTCTGCACCCGCCTGTTGACAGGCGGCCTGTATGTTGTCAACAAGTTGCATCACTTTGTCATAAGGACCTTCAATAACTGTCTCAAACGGACAGACCTTATAGGTTAAGCTGCTTTCAGATATCATTGCAATCGCCTGATCAATGATTTTGTATGCATCTTCCTTCGGAATTCCCAGTGGCAGAACCTGTATCGCCAGATTTACTTTCGTCGTCATACAGGCAAATTAACAACACTGATTGTTTCTTTTAAAGTCGGAGTCTTGTAAATTGCGGTCAAAATTTCCACAACATGAAAAGATTTACACTTGCATTGTTGTTCCTTGCGTCTTCATTTACAGGAGCTCTGGCACAGGAACCACTGAAGCTTCCTGCATTGAGTCCGGCTACCAGGATCGTACAGGAATTTTCTACTTCGAACATCGAAATCAGTTATAGCCGTCCGTCTATGCGGGGCCGTAAAATCTTTGGTGATGTTGTTCCTTACAACAATGTTTGGCGTACTGGCGCTAATGGCGCCACAAAGATCAAATTTGGTGAAGACGTGAAGGTCGCTGGTAAAGAGGTGAAAGCAGGCGAATATGCGATCTATACCATTCCTGGTCGTGACCAGTGGGAGGTGATACTGAACAAGGGTGTAGGCAATTGGGGTGCGATGGGTTATGATACTAAAGATGATATCGCCCGTTTTATGGTAAAGCCACAAACACTCGCAACACCGGTTCAGACGTTTACTATCGGTGTTTCAAATATCAGCTTCAATTCTGCAAACATTGATATCGAGTGGGAGCGTACAAAGATCACCATCCCGGTAACTGTTGATAACAACGCCAGCATTATGGCCAATATCGACAGGGCTATTAACAAACCAAGTGTTCCTTATTTCCCTGCAGCAAATTACCTGTTTGAAACAAACCAGGATCTGGGCAAAGCCATGGAGTACGTGAATAAAGCACTGGCTCAACATCCTAATGCCTATTATATGTATAACCTGAAAGCTCGTATCGCGCAAAAGCAGGGCAACAAGGAAGAGGCTATTGCGGCAGCAACTCAATCCATCGAACTGGCGAAAGGAACTCCTAACGAAGCAGAATACAAAAAAAGAGGCGAAGAGATCATCAAAGCGATGTCCCGCCGCTAGTTTTCAATTCTCTTTATATTTACGCCCGTCGCGAAAAGCGACGGGTTTTTCTTTTTATTCAGATTCCACCATGCATAGACTTTCGACAGTTGCGTTACTATTTATTAGCTTCTTTGCCACTGCTCAGCAATACAGACCTGCTCCTTCTCACAAAATCCATCATAAAATAGAGCGCCTGAAGCATCTCACACGGGTGTTGTACCTTGCCGCACACCCAGATGATGAAAACACCCGATTATTAGCCTGGCTGGTTAATGATCAACATCTTCCTACTGCTTATCTTTCGCTCACACGGGGCGACGGAGGTCAGAATATTCTGGGCAGTGAACAGGGTGCAGCTCTGGGACTGATAAGAACACACGAACTGCTTGAAGCGCGTAAGCTGGATGGCGCTGAACAGTTCTTTACCCGGGCTATCGATTTTGGGTTTTCCAAGAATCCGGACGAGACGTTTAACCACTGGAATGAATATTCGATTCTTTACGACATTGTATGGAATATCAGAAAGTACCGTCCTGATGTGATCATCACACGGTTTCCTCCGGATAGCAGGGGCGGGCATGGCCAACACTCAGCATCGGCGATTCTGGCGGCTAAGGCCTTCGATCTGGCCGGCGATAAGCTGCAGTATACCGAACATTTAAAGGAACTTGATGCCTGGCAACCTAAAAGACTTTTATGGAATACTTACAGATTCGGAAGTCGCAATACAACTTCAGAAGACCAGTTTAAGTTGGAGGTAGGACAATATAGTCCGGTCCTCGGCCTTGGTTATGGTGAACTGGCGGGTATCAGTCGAAGCATTCACAGAAGTCAGGGAGCTGGTACACCCAGTGTTCCTGGTGTACAGCTGGAGTATTTTGAGCATACCAAAGGAGATTCCCTCAGAAACACGCTTTTTGACGGGATCGACATCACCTGGAATAGAGTAGGGAGGCCTGAGATTTCACCCAAAATCGACGCGATACTGGCCCAATATGATTTTACCAGACCCTGGAAATCAGTGCCTGCGCTGCTGGAGCTCCGCTCCATGATTAACGAGGTCACTGATACCTACTGGCGCAATGAGAAGCTGAAAGAACTGGATGAACTAATCCTCGATGCAGCAGGGGTCATGGCCGAAGCGACTACAGATCGCGCGGAAATCGTCGCTGGTGACTCAAGTCGGTTTACGCTGAGGATCATCGCAAGAAATGAGGCTACTACCAGACTGGAAGTCGTATCATGGCCAGGGGTAATTAAATCACCCAACCAGCCCCTGGCATCAGACAGCCTGTACACCTTTAGCCAGGTGGTAAGAATTCCGGAAGATCAGCCTCTGACGCAACCTTACTGGATGTCGTTCCCTTCCATAGGAGCCTCTTTTAGCATTCCCGGTGATAGTCTGATCGGATTACCCGTTTCGCCGAATCAACTCAACGCGCATCTGACTATTTCTATTAATGGAACCAGGTTCCAACTGGCGATACCACTATCCTTTAAGAAACTGGAACCCACCAGAGGCGATGTAGTGGAACAACTGAGAGTTGTTCCCGCAGTTTCAGTTGAACCTTACAGCTCGCTACTGATCACCAAACCGGATGGCAGTTTACAAACCGCTATCAGATTAAAAGCTTTCGCAGATGTTGGCGGCGGTTCTTTGAATGTTTATGCGAACAACCAAATTCTACAGAAAATCGCTGTCGGAGATCTCCGGGCTTTCACGGACACCACCATCTCCGTGAATATCACGCCAGACCAGGCCCGTAAAGTAAAAGCGAGTACCTATTATCTGGATGCTGAATTTGTTTCGACATCAGGAACATTTAATAGATCGCTCCAATTGATCAGATACGATCACCTTCCTACTATTCAATATTTCACCTCGCCAACCGCTAAGGTGATCGCCAACGACTGGAAAGTGAAAGCAAAAAAAATCGGCTTCGTTGAAGGTGCTGGTGATTATACTGTAAGCCTACTGCGTCAGGCAGGACTCGAGGTAGAGGTGCTTAAGGCTTCCGACCTGACGATGGCTGAGAGACTAAAGGAATACGATGCGATCATTACGGGTGTCAGGGCAGTGAATGTGGAGCCCCGGATGGCATCGTGGTTGCCTGTACTGCATCAGTACGTTCGCAACGGAGGTACGCTGATCATGCAATACAACACGCTGCAGGACCTGGCAACTACCCAAATGGGACCTTATCCGTTCAAACTCGCTAATAAGCGGGTGACAGAAGAAGACGCAAAAATGGAGGTGCTAATTCCAAACCATCCACTGCTTAATTTTCCAAATAAGATCGATTCTACCGATTTCCAGGGCTGGGTGCAGGAACGGGGATTATATTTTCCTTCCGAATGGGATCCACAGTATGAAAGCCTGTTTCGGATGCACGATACTGGAGAAGAAAGTTTAGACGGAGCTGTACTCTACACAAAGTATGGAAAGGGGCATTTTATTTATAACTCTTTGTCCTTCTTCCGTCAGCTACCTGCAGGTCAAAAAGGTGCTATTCGTTTATTGATGAATATGATTTCAGCAGGGAAGAACGGTTCCGACTAGGTTTTTTGCACCTGGAGTCTGTCAAGTACTTGTTTTACGATAATATTATATGCATGCTTTTAAGGCTATTGTCCGGCTAATCTCCGGCTCACAAGCACCTGACCCACAGAGTCACCGGTTTGTCAGTTATGAGTCACCGGTAAATCGAGGTGGAGTCATCCCTGAAGGAGCTGGACTGGGTTAAAGAGATGAGTAAGTGAATCTGAGGCCCGGTGGGATGGGCTTCAGAATAGTTATAGTACACGATCTTATTGATTGAACGAGTTGTCAGGAGTAACTGAATGTCCCGTACGGCGATTCGATTACGACTTCTTTTTTTACTGAGTCTTCCACCTGACCAGAGATGCAGGCTTGTATGCCCAGATCTTCAGAGAGCTGAATTAACGCCTCTGCCGTGTTTCTGTCTGTGAATACCTCCAGCCGCTGTCCCATATTAAACACCTGGTACATCTCCTTCCATTCAGTGCCTGCAGATTCCTGGATCATCTGAAAAAGCGGGGGTATGGGTAGCAAGTTGTTTTTGACTACCCTTAAAGGCTTCGGCAGGTAATGCAGGCATTTACTTTGACCACCGCCGCTACAATGGATTATCCCGTGAATCCTGTCGAAATGGCTATCGAGGATTTTCAGGACGAGCGGTGCATAGGTACGGGTAGGAGACAACAGCATTTTCCCGATGTTCAGTGGGGTCTGTGTTGGGTCTTCCAGATCGTAGCTGCCGTTATAGACGACTTCGTCAGGAAGATTCGGGTCTACAGATTCCGGAAAGAGGGATGCGTATTTCTTGTGGAGTAGTTCGTGACGGGCGCTGGTGAGACCATTGCTGCCCATACCGCTGTTATATTCCTGTTCATACCGGGCCTGCCCGTAACTCGCAAAGGAAACGATCACATCTCCGCTGGTCAGGTTTTCAGTAGTTACTAACCGATCCCGACGCATACGGCAGGCCATCGTCCCGTCCACAATCACCGTTCTGACCACATCTCCTACATCTGCCGTTTCCCCACCCATGAACCGGATGTCGATCCCATACTCATGCATGAGGTCGAAGTACTCCTGAGTGCCGTTGATAAGAGCTGAAATAACCTCACCAGGAACAAGATTCTTGTTTCTGCCAATGGTGGAAGAATAAGTGAAAGGTCCTGTTGCGCCGACACAAAGCATGTCATCTATATTCATGACGATCGAGTCGATGGCGATACCCTTCCAGACACTAAGATCACCTGTTTGTTTCCAGTATAAATATGCCAGGATCGACTTTGTTCCTGCGCCATCTGCGTGCATAATATTGCAATACTGGTCGTCATTACCCCAGTAATCGGGGTATATTTTGCAGAAAGCATTTGGAAATAAGCCCTTGTCCAGTTTGGATATAGCCTTATGGACATCTTCTTTTTGAGCTGAAACACCTCTCAGGTTGTATCTGTTATTCACTGACATCGCAACGTTTTCTGGCCCCAAAGATAGTCTGAGCAAATGAGTTATACCTCGATGGTGTACAAAAGAAAAGTCCCGGCTGAAGGCCGGGACTTTAGCTTGTCAGAGATAGGAAATTATTGCATTTGCTGCATGTTCACTTTTGTACTTGCCTGCTGTACCAACAGTTGCACCTTCTGGTTCAACTCATCTGCAGTCTTCTGATCCCCAGCCTGCTGAGCTACGCCGGCAAGATAATTGATTACGGAGAGGTTTCTCTGCAGGTCGGAAACCATAGAGTTTCTGGTATCTGCATTGTCGAACGCAAGTATGTATTTGATATCGTCTTCCATGTTCTTGCTGATGGCAAGCGTGAGGTTGCGACCTTTTTCAAGCGCGGCAGCACGGTAGTAAGAAACCGCCATAAAATAGGCAGGCATATCGTAGGCATAAGATTCGCGTGTGATACCGGCCATTACTTTATCCAGTAATTGAACGGCTTCTGGCTGACGACCCTTCGCTGATAATTCATCTGCTATACGGGCAGCAGATATTCTGTAGGAGATCAGCATCTGGCGGTTCTTTTCGTCAAAATAGACGTCTTTCCGCTCGGCTCCTCCCCACTGGTAGGTGTTCATGAAAAGATCGTAGCTCTTGTCGACATCCACAAAGCCCATATCGCCAGGGTTTGTAGGTCTGGTATCAGTGTACTTGAAGGGCACGAGACGGTATACGGTCCCTTCCATACGGAGATAGTCCTGCATACCCTGATAGTTTTCCCCAAGTCCGGACCCAAAGTAAATTGGTCTGTTCCAACCGTCTCTTGCGATTGCAGCAACGATATTCAGCATGCCCAGATCATCCTTGTAGGCAATCTCTTTCGGGAAGGTAAACTTCATCTCGGTGTTCAACCGTCCAGAGTCGTTTGCAGACACAAGCCCTTTTTGTATGAGTTGTTCCATGCTGAGGCCTGGCAGGAACAGATTCTTTGACGGGAAATAGTTTTCCGCATCACCCTGAACGGTGCGGAGTTTGGCAGTGGGATCATCGCTGATAATAAACTGCGCCACCTCGATCAGATTAAAATAACGGTCTTTGGGGATTTGGGGATTTTCGAAATACCTTATGTAGTTTCTGCGATCTCCAATATAGTGTTCCTTCTTCCAGATCATTGGCACCGCAGGGGCATCATTGATCTTGTAATTGAGCTGGTCGATATACCAATCGATTCCAAGAAGGCTGGTATTGACAATCCGTACGTCGGTTCTGATTCCTTCAACCTCCTGTAAGTACCAAAGCGGATAAGTGTCATTATCGCCAAAGGTGAACAGGATGGCGTTCGGTTCACAGGACATCAGGGTGTTGTAAGCAGTAGCCCTGGCTATATACTTGCGGCTTCTGTCGTGATCATCCCAATTCTCTGCAGCCATCAATACGGGTACGGCCAGCAGGGTGATAAGAATTGTCGCATAGATCCCCTTAGACCCCTTCAGAAACCGCTGTAACCATTCGTTTGCCATTAAAACACCCAATCCGATCCAGATGGCAAAGGTGTAGGTGGATCCCGCATAGGCATAATCACGTTCACGTGGTTGTAGCGGTGTATTATTCAGGTAAAGAACTATCGCAATACCGGTGAAGAAGAAGAGCATGAAGGTGACAATGCCATCTTTTTTGTTCCTGTTGAACTGATAGATCAGTCCCATCACACCAAGTATGAATGGAAGGAAGTACAATTGATTTCTGGCTTTATTATTACGATAACCATCTGGCAGGAGATCGATATCGCCTCTGCCCATCATTTTGTCGATAGGTTTGATACCCGATATCCAGTTTCCTTCCCTGGGTCCGCCATGCCCCTGGTAGTCATTCTGACGACCGGCATAGTTCCACATGAAGTAGCGCCACCACATCCAGTTCAACTGATAGCCAAAGAAAAAGCTGAAGTTATCTGCAGAGGTAGGTGTTTCATTCGGTCCAAGTCCAAGGTATGAACGATAGAAGTTTACGTGGCTTGGATTATTGTTGTCCCAGACACGAGGGAAGAATCGCTCGCTTCCAAACTCGTATTCCATTTTATTTCCCACTATTTCATAAGACCGCTTTCCGTCCTTGGTGACCTGATCATAAAAATGACCTTTTGTACGGATACCCACGACAGGGCTCGTGAAATCAGGTCCGAAAAGAAGAGGCTGTGAACCAAACTGTTCGCGGTTTACATAAGACAAAAACCTATTGGTATTATCAGGATTCGTCATGTCAATAGGTACGTCTGCTCTGGAACGTAGCACTGGTACCATATAAGTAAGGAATCCGATGAGTACAAAGAGCAGGCACAACATGCCGGTGTGCAGCAAATACTTATTCTTCTTTCTTGCATAAATGGTAGCCCAGATTACCAGAGCAGCCAGCAGAAGCAGGAAGAAAATGGCACCGGAATCGAATGGCAGCCCAAAGTTGTTTACGAACAGTAATTCAAACTGAAAAGCGAGGTAGGGAATACCCTGAATAACGCCGAACTGAACGAGCGCCAGGATGACGCAGCCAATGAGGAAAGCTACGACAGCCCCGCTATTGGTAGGTGTATACCTTCTGTAATAGTATACCAGGGCAAGCGCCGGAATTGTCAGAAGGTTCAATAGGTGCGTACCTATGGAAAGACCTGTGAGATAGGCAATGAAAAGTAACCAGCGATCTGCGTATTTATTATCAGCGTTGTGCTCCCATTTCAGGATCGCCCAGAAGACGATAGCGGTAAATAATGAGGATGTTGCGTATACTTCTGCTTCCACTGCAGAGAACCAGAACGTATCTGAGAATGTATAGGCAAGTGCTCCGACAAGACCAGCACCCATAATCAGGGCCCTTTGCCTGCCATCCGGTTCCTGCTGGTCCGGCGCTATCAGCCTTTTAGCGAAATGGGTTATAGTCCAGAAAAGAAAGAGTATAGTGAGTCCACTCGCAATCGCAGACCATGCATTAATCATCAGCGCTGCAGAACCTGGATCCGGAGCGAGCATCCCGAACATCCGCTGCAATAACATGAAGAATGGTGCACCAGGGGAGTGCCCGACTTCCAGTTTATAGCCGCAGGAAATGAATTCCCCGCAGTCCCAGAAACTGACGGTGCGTTCCATTGTAATCAGGTAAACAAAAGTGGCAATACCACCTGTGATCCAACCGACCAGGTTGTTGAGTTTACGAAAATTCATGTTCGAGTTTTGTTAGTCTTAGACAGTTAGTGGGGTCTCAAGGCTAGTGGCGTTCTCTCGTTTTAACTTTTTGCATCACCACCTGTTTCCTTTCCAGACCAATTTTGATGAGCAACAAAAATAGAAAAATAGCCTCACCGTCCAACTTAAGGTAAAACTTTGCTGGTGACTAAATTATGAGGTTACTCAAATGCCTGATTTTGTCTACAGCGATCCGCTGTGCAAGCTGAACCTCTGCAAAATTCCGGAGATGCCTGATGAGGCCTGAAGCTTCCGTTTCGGCGTCTCCATGCTGAATCATCCAGAGGTAGTCGAGTTGCCGGATCTCAGGAAGCAGGCTTTCCTTTTCGGATTTGAGTTTATAAAGCAGATACCGGTTGCCGTTAAGCGGTATTTCATAGCGGTAGATAGGGAAAACCAGTGTGTCCCCTTTAGTTTGGACTTCAATGTCTGAATCCATGTCCCTCGCCAGTTTCAAATTGAAACAACGATTCAATAGCCAGCAGAATCGGTAATCCGGGACGCTGCTGGAGATACCGATCAAAGCGACATCCGTGAAATACTCCGTTTGCATAGACTGGATGTCGAGGGTCAGCTTCATTGCGTTGAACAGATTTAAACGTAAAGTTGCACCCAAATCAAGTAAAAACAAACTCTCCGGTTCCAGGGTTTTCCCGCGCAAGACCTTCTAATTCGAATTTCCTGAAAATCAATTTTGCTTTCCTAATTTTACGCCCTTCAATACCAAGCAATGATAGATGTTTTACTCGGCCTGCAATGGGGAGACGAAGGGAAAGGGAAGATCGTCGATTACCTGGCCTCTCAATATGATGTGATTGCTCGTTTCCAGGGTGGACCTAATGCTGGTCATACCCTTTATGTAAATGGTGTAAAGGTCGTTCTGCATACAATACCTTCAGGTGTTTTTCATCAGCATTGCCTGAATCTCATTGGTAACGGAGTTGTAATCGATCCGGTAACCTTACACAGGGAAATAGAGGCCATCCAACCCCTGCAACCTGATGTTCTGAACAGACTATTCGTATCTCACCGGGCACATTTGATCATTCCTACCCACCGCGCCCTTGACGCAGCCTCTGAGGCTGCTAAAGGGAAGGAGAAAATTGGTTCAACTTTGAAAGGAATCGGACCCGCATATATGGATAAAACAGGCCGTAACGGCCTGAGGGTGGGGGATATTCTCAGTAAAAATTTCCGGACAAAGTATGAGGCGCTGAAGCAGAAACACCTGGAGATCCTGAGCCATTTTGAGTCTCCCATTAGTTGGGAGGAGTTTGAGGCACCGTTCTTTGACGCTGTTGAAAAGCTCAGGGCACTGAATATCATAAACGCAGAATATTGGCTCGATGAGCAACTGAAGTCCGGCAAGCGAATTCTGGCCGAAGGGGCACAGGGAAGCATGCTGGATATTGATTTTGGAACGTATCCGTTTGTTACGTCCAGTAATACGATATCCGCTGGCGTTTGCAACGGACTTGGTGTACCGCCAACCGCAGTTGGTGAGGTCTATGGTATTACCAAGGCCTATTGTACACGGGTAGGGGGAGGTCCTTTTCCAACTGAGCTGCTGGACGAAACCGGAGACGCGCTTCGTAAGGCCGGTGCTGAGTTCGGGGCTACCACCGGCAGGCCAAGAAGGTGCGGATGGATTGACCTCGTAGCGTTGAGGTATGCGGTAATGCTCAGTGGTGTTACCCGGCTAATTATTACAAAAGCGGACGTCCTGGACCAGTTTAATCCAATAAGGGCAGCCGTGTCCTACCGGATTGAGGGTCGGGAAACGAGAGAGCTCCCCTACGACTTGTGTGATGTAGCCATCGAACCTGTTTATAAGGATTTTGCCGGATGGGACCAGCCTGTGAGTACTTGTACGAGCTATCAGGAGCTGCCACAGGTCTTCAAAGATTATTGCAAATTTGTCGAAGAGTACCTTGAAACGAGTATTGCCTTCGTTTCGAATGGCACAGGAAGAGACCAGTTGCTTAAAGTTGTATAAGAAATTGATGGTTCGTGGTTGCTGGCTGATAGTTGATGGGTCGTGCTTGATGAGTGGTGTGAAGCTTCGCAGTGATCAATAGACATTCTGAACAAAAATGTTCCTTTTTTTAGACGAAAAATTTGGCAATTTCACCAAACAGTTAAAATTTTACGCAATCAATAGTAGCGTACTATGAGATCAAATTCTACCAGGAAAGTAATTGGAAAAAAGAGCGCACCGGTAAGTGCGGCCACCCCTAAAAAATCATCAGGCAGCAGGACTAAAAAGACAGTAGTAGACGAAGATTCGCTTGAAGAAGATCAAGAGGATCGTCCGTTGAAAAAGACTGCTTCTAAAAAAACCTCAACCAGAGACGATGATGACGATGATGATGACATCGATGATGTGGATGACGATTTTGATTCTGCAGATGAGGAAGATTTCGATATTGAAAAGGAATTTGAAGAGTTTGAGCTCCCCAAGTCCAGGAAAGCTTCAGGTAAGAAGAAAGCCGGTGACGATGATTTTGACATTGATGACGAATTCAAAGACCTGGGCTTCTTTAGCGAGGATAACGGATTTGACGACGATGATGATGACTTCTAAAGGGCATGGCCGGTAGAATTGAATCCAGGTTCTCTTTAAGAGATGATTTAAGAACGTTTAAAAGAAAGATGCTGAATTGGGCCGAACAATTCAGCATCTTTTCTTTTTTGGATAATAACGAATACAACCTCAGGCCGGCAAGGTATGAATGTATTCTGGCAGTATCCTATTCGCAGAATCCTGGTAATTCTGTCTATTCGCTTGATGAATTGGAAGACTGGCATCGAAGTAATAACGATTGGCTTTTCGGACATATCAGCTACGATTACAAGAATTCGCTTGAACCAAAGTTGAGATCTAAGAAAGCGCAAAGGTTTCATTTCCCGGATCTGTGCTTCTTCTGTCCTGACGTGATAGTTTTCCTGCCTCATGGTGGGGAAGAGGCGACGATCATCTCTAACGGTGAACTCCCTATAAATATCTTCCGCGCCATTACTACACAGACCGAAGACAATGAATCAGAACTCCCTTCTTTGAAATTTATCCCGCGAATTGATAAGACACAGTATCTGGAGGCTATTGATCAAATGCGCGAACACATAAGAAACGGAGATTGCTATGAAGTGAATTACTGTGTCGAAAGGTATTGTGAAGGCGCTTCCATTCCCCCGATACAGACCTTTCAACGGTTAAACGCGTTGTCACCTATGCCTTTTGCTGCTTGCTACCGGCTTCAGGACAAGTGGTTGCTTTCAGCGAGTCCCGAAAGATATCTTTTTAGGGAAGGCCGTCAGGTAGTAAGTCAGCCTATGAAGGGCACTGCAAGAAGGCATTCCGATCCGGCAAAAGACGAGGAAGCCAGACAGCACTTGCGGAATAGTGTTAAAGAAATGGCGGAGAATGTAATGATCGTTGATTTAGTTAGAAATGATCTTTCCCGCTCTTGCAGACAAGGAAGTATCCGGGTGGATGAGCTCTTTTCTATCTATAGCTTTCCGGGTGTTCACCAAATGATATCTACGATCTCTGGTGAGTTAGAGGGAGCCTCGGACCTTACAGATCCTATACGATATTCCTTTCCGATGGGGAGTATGACTGGAGCACCGAAGTTTAAAGTCATGGAGCTGATCGAGCATTACGAGGTGTCAAGAAGAGAGTTGTTTTCAGGTGCAGTAGGATATATTGATCCCAACGGTGACTTCGATTTCAATGTAGTCATCAGAAGTCTTTTTTATCATGAAACCACCCGGTACCTTTCCTTTCAGACGGGTGGGGCCATCACCTTTGATAGTGTGCCTCTGGAAGAATTTGAGGAGATGCAACTGAAAGCCTGGGCAATTGAAAGTCTGTTTAAGGGTTGAAAAACGATTAAACCTTATCGAGTGTTATAGTATCAGATCTCCACCAGCTGGTGCTTTACTGCGTATAAAACCAATCCTGTCTTAGACTTCACGCCGAACTTTTCAAAAACTGATTCTCTGTATTTGTCGATGGTTCTACGGTGCGCGTTCATCATACTGGCAATTTGCTCATAGGTGTATTCATGCTCATCGCAAACCAATCGTAGAAACTCCATTTCTCTGTCATTAAGCGAGCAGGGCACAGGTAGGCGGGGTTCTTCACTTGTCTCTCCTGTCAAAGCTTTGAAAAACATTTCATCATGATAGTAGCCGGCCAGAAAGATATCTGTAAGCGCCTGACGAAGCGAGGATGCGCTACAATTCTTATGGAGGTACCCGCGAATGCCCATCCTGAACAACCTGATTATTAAAGATTCATCATCCGTCAGTGTCAGAAGCAGTACCGGCACCTTGATTTTATTCTTGTGGAGCCACTCTACCACTTGGGTGCCGTTCATCTCAGGCATCTCATGATCGAGAATAATGAGGTCCGGAGATTCCGCAAAAGGAAACGATTCGACCAGTAGTCTGCCGTTATCGAATTCTACAACAACATTGTAAGGTCCAAGCTTTTCGATCAGTTCCTTTAGGCCTGACCTTACAACGACATGATCATCAACGAGGATTATCTTTTTTCGTTCCATAAGACTTAGTTCAGTTGGTTTTCTGTTGGTGGCTTAAGAGACAGGACTACTTCGCATCCCTTCCCCGGAGCTGTATTTATTTTGCAGTCGAGGCCAGAAAGTTCCGCTCTTCTCAGGATATTCTTCAATCCGTTTGCGCCTTCCATTGAGGTGTCAAAGTCGAAACCCCTACCGTCATCCCGCACTCTCAGACAGGTTCCACGCGCTCCTCCGACTTCGATAAAAAGATTCTTAGCCTGTGAATGTTTGAGGACATTATGTAATATTTCCTGGTAGATACGAAAAATGAATAATTGCTGTTCCTTCGACGGCATAACCCATTGTTCGAGTCTGTTCCAGTGGACCTGAATTTTCTTCAACTGTTGTATCCGGTCAGCCTCCTGTTTTAATATGGAGTCGAGTGTCTGATCCTTTATATATTCGGGATTTAGCGTTCTGCTCAGCATCCGAAGTTGCTGTGAAATCGCTTCGGTAGTTTTCACGAGCGGCTGTAACTCTGGTTCAAGATGGTTATAGTCGAGCAACTTGTTTTCCAACTGCAGTCTTAGGTATGTAAGAAGATGTCCGATATTATCGTGGATTTCTCTTGAAAGATGTGCTCGAACTGCTTCAGCCACCTCTGATTCTGCAGTTCTAAGTTCCTGCTGATACTCCAGAGCCACCTGTTTCATTTTCATTTGCTGCTCTAGTTTCTGGCGCACTGAAATGAAAAATGTTATTGCAATACCCGCCACCAAAAGCAGTAGGGCGAGCGTTGTAAATACTACTGCAAGAATAATCTGTTGATCAGTCATTGGTTACTACTTTCTGCTGCTTTCGCACTTCGACTATCAGACTGGAACAAATAATCGCATATAAAAGGATGCTTACGATAAATCGAGCGCTGTGAAGTACCTCCTGCATGTTGCCGTACAAACTTGTAAAATGGTTGAAAAAGCTATAAGCAGGGATACTGCAACTAGTATAGATGAGTACACCAAGGCATAGGAAAATCGAGGAGTAAACAGGTTCGGATGCCCTTAAGAGACTTGTAAGCTGCAGGAGGTAATAGCCAGTAAGCAGAACACAGGATATCAGGAAGGACAAATCGAAAAGTTCTAAGTTGGTTGCAGTTTTCAGTTCCCAGGCAAAGACAGCAAAAAACAGAGGAATGATAATGTACAAAGTTTTCCTGGATGCAGCCGTAGGCGCAAGGTAATATCCAGCTAATATGAGAATCAGGAACTGCAACAAGATGTAAGCATTATATAGCCAGATATTGTTATGTTGCCCCGCTCCCGATACCAGGTACAGGCCCATAGCCTCAATACACGAGGAAACGAACAGAAAAAGCACAATGATTCTGCTGGGCAGGAGCAGCCGTTTGAAACCTGCGACTCCAACAATCAACCCGGAAACCATGAACAGGTCTGCTATAAAAGGGAGGTATTCTACCATAATCAAAAAGACCAGTTTCTGCGAAAATCAATCCGTCTGTTTACCTTACTTCGACGGTGACGCTAGGGCAGTTCGGAGGGCAGACATGACCGAAATTCGCCGCCATTGTTCTAAAGATCGGACCACTTCCGGGCTCTGAAGTTTCCGACCCGTTGGGTGAGCGGGTAGAAATTACGATTTTGTGCTGATACCTACCATTGTTGTCCTTCTCGGCTACGGAGGTAAAGTACAGTACAGTGGACGCGAATCCAGTTGTTTTATTATCTGCTACCAGGGAGTCAATTACTTCGAAGGGGAAAAAACTACCAGAAACCTTTTCTTCGGGATATTGAATAAACGTTTCAACATACTGTTTATAGCGAGCACTGTTTTCGTGTGCTTCACTTGAGTCAAGGCTGGATTTACGCACATCGAAGAGCCGGTCATTATATGCGTAATAAACGGGGAGATTGGTATGCAATATTACCGAGTCGAGATCATAAGTGGAGGAGGGGAAGGTGAAATCGACCATTCCGGAGTTCGTGGAATTGGAAGTTACGTAAACAGGTACGTAATAAAGAACGATCTTATTCTCAGCCGATAGCCCATATAAAACCCGAATTCCTTCGAACCAGGCTGGTGTGCCTGGTTGTTCGCCTGTATTCCTTTTCTCAGAAAGAGATTGATATTGAACGATTTCCGTCTGCCTTATTTTAAACGGACTAAGACCCTGATAATTCTGATAAAAATCTTTTGACTGAGCATGCAGGTTTTGGTAAGTCACCGGATACCGGCTCAGATTCAGATGGACTGGCCTCTGTGCTAAAGATCCAAAACTGCAAAGCAGCAGAAATGCAAAAATGATGTTGAAGGAATATCTCATGGATTCAGTTTTCTAGCTGCAAGTTTTGAAATATATCCGATATATAAAAGAGTGGATAGCATTATTGTGCAATGAGAACAAGGAGTGTGAAAAATACCCTCGAAAAGTGCATTTTTTCACCTTGCAGTGTGTGCCTCACAGTTGCAAATTTGCAGTATAAAGTTTCAGCAATGAATAACTATATATTACTGGCAGCTTCAATGGCATTTATTTTGACTGCGCTTCACCAGGTTTTTACGCTTCCGGCGGGAATTAAAAACATTTTGAATGAGGGTATGTCGCGACCGCTCTTGCTTTGCCTCCATGGTTTTGGACTTGCGATGTATATGGGTTGGTGTATTTACGGCATACTATTGAAAGATATAGTGATCGTATTTGGTTGTGGCATGGGCGTAATCAGTTCTTCAATACTCTTTGGGTACACAGTTTGGCTTCGCAGGCGAACTGAAAGTACTGTAAAATAATATTCGTCCTTTCGAATATGTTTCCATTAGCAGGGCAGGGGTTTCGTCCCCGCTCTTTTTTAAAAAACTGGAACCGATGATTCAATATAATGGTATTATTCAATGGAAGGATAAATGCATCCAGAATCCTGAGGTCGGTTACGATATATTTAAAATTCCTGCGGAAGGTGAGCTGGTGGTCGTCGTAGAAGATGGTCGCTATCTGGTAGTCCCCTATAGTAATCAGGAACGAATATTAGGAGTCGTAACCGAGATCACCTGCCAGAGCCAGCCTGGAGTCATGCGACCCGCAACCCTCAAACACGTTGGCGGTTAGCCGTTAACCGTTTTCTGGGGTCTAAAAGAATGGGAATCCGCAAAAAAGGAATTACCAAATCTACAACCAGCCAAAGCCCTTCCATGTTGCTTGCACCTTCCTGCTACCTCCCTTATAAAATCCAACTAAGTTGCATAAGACCATGGGTCCGTGTCGGACATACCTTGTATTGGTTTCCTAATGTGTCGGTCTGATCCGTATAGGTGATTGTTTAAACAGGGATTAATAGTTGGCCTTTTGTCCCTGGAGACAGACTGACTTAGAATAGTTTGAACAACTGTTCCCTGCAAATAATAAAAAACTCTGTGATGCCTTTGGTGAAAACCTGAAAGGGAAACAGAATCTTTTTAGTAGCCCTATTCCTTAATATACAGTTCATGAAGTGAGTTCTATATATTTAAAGACGAGATGACGAATGTCACTGTTGGGTTGGATGGCTAAAAAAACATGCAATGGAACCATTAGATGATCTGAAGAAGCTGATTTTCTCTGTAGAACCCATAAATGATAGCGCCTGGGATAGCCTGGCAAGTAAGTGGACCGAGGTGAAGTTTAGTCGTAAAATGCTGATAACCAGACAGGGACAGGTGGAACGTTATCTCTACTTCGTAAAGTCGGGGATACAAAGAGCATTTTTTGATCATAACGGGAGGGAAGGGACATTAGTATTTACCTATTCGCCGTCATTTTCCGGCGTATTAGACAGTTTTCTCCTTCAATCGCCATCAAGTGTCAGTCTCGAAGCGCTAACACCATCAATCCTGATGCGCCTCAGTTTTGATGATTTACAATTTTTAATGAGCGAACACCGTAGCATTGAGACCTGGGTCCGAAAGGCCTTGGCAATTGCCCTGGCTGGTACGTTGCAGAGACAACAGGAACTAATCACATACAGCTCGGAGGAAAGGTTTAAGGCATTTCTGGGGAGGAGTCCACATTTGCTTCAGGTAATCCCTCAAAAGTATCTCGCATCCTACCTGGGAATAGATCCTACCAATTTCAGTAAGTTCCTTTCTACAGTAAAAATCTAAAACTATGGTTTTTACCAAGATTTTGAAGGTATACGCCCTCTAGATTTGCCTAAAAATCATCAATGAAGCCAATAGATAGTTTACAGCTGCTGCAACAACTGCAAAAGAACGTCGAAAGCCTTTTATTCAGGGCTATTAATCTTCGTGAGATTGATGCCGAATATCTAAAAAAATCCAGACATCCGGAATCCTG
The DNA here is from genome assembly GCA_023409975.1 of Bacteroidota bacterium. Taxonomy (GTDB): domain Bacteria; phylum Bacteroidota; class Bacteroidia; order Chitinophagales; family Chitinophagaceae; genus JAFIGV01. Next base: position 65,215 of record JAEYQO010000121.1, read on the forward strand.
GAGTGTGCTGCAGATCATTGAGCATCTAAATAGCTACAACAAATATTATCTTCCTCAGATAGAGCTGGAACTGGAAAGAGCAGCAACACGTGGCATTCCATCGTCCTCCAGATACACTCCAGGTTGGTTTGGCAATTATTTTACACGTATGATGGCCCCGCGAGACGAAAAGAACAAGAAGAAGTACAAAGCGCCCAAAGACCATACGCCTCCCAAATCTTTGGATGCAGTTAAAGTGATTAATGACTTCATAAAGGGTCAGAATCAATTACTTAGATTGCTCGCTAGAGCAAAAACAAGTGATCTGGGAAAGATTAAAGTGTCCATCAGCATCAGTAAACTTATAAAGCTAAAGTTGGGAGATACCTTTCGATTCGTGATTGCTCACCAATTGAGACATTTTCAGCAATTGGAAGTTACATTGTCGGAGGTTGCAGGAATTCCGGTTGAATCGCCGCTTAAAAGGTAGATTTGCCCGGGTGTTGGGTAACCCTGAAATCAATTCACTGAATGAAAATTGCGATTATTGGTGCTGGTGCGGCAGGTTGTTTCGTTGCAGCTAATCTTTCTTCGTCACCACAAAGAGAGATTATGTTATTCGAAAAGACCGGAAAGGTGATGCAGAAAGTAAAAGTATCGGGTGGGGGGCGCTGCAATGTTACACATCAACTTTTTGAGGTGTCGGATCTTATTGAGCGGTACCCGAGAGGGATGAAACTACTTCGCAAATCGCTGCATCAATTCGGGACACGCCATACTATAGAATGGTTCCGGTCACGGGGCGTTTCACTAAAAGTGGAGTCAGACGGACGGATGTTTCCGGAAACGGACAATTCACAAACAATTATGGATTGTATCTGGGCTTCGATGATGCAGAATAATGTTTCAGTTTTTTTTCATAAATCGGTAAACACCATCGAACGGATTTCTGAAAGGTTCAAAATTGTGTTTAGTGATGGCACGGACTGCCTTGCAGACAAAGTGGTGATTACCATTGGAGGTTTTCAGAAGGAAGAGCATTATAAATGGATTACTGAACTCGGACATACGATTGAACGTCCTGTTCCCTCTCTGTTTACCTTCAATAGTCCAAAGCATCCTATTACGGAATTAATGGGAGTATCTGTACCCGAAGTCTCTTTAAAGATCGCTGGCACCAAAATCTCTGAGGTAGGCCCTTTATTAATTACCCATTGGGGGGTAAGTGGTCCCGTGGTTCTCAGGGCCTCGGCCTGGGGAGCGAGGACGCTTAATTCTATTGACTATCAGTTTGTTGCACTGGTCAATTGGATTTATCCGCTTACAGAGCCGGAGTTGAGGGAGCAAATTGCAGAAATCAGGCGTATAAAGGGAGGCGCTTCCGTTTTTGCCAAAAACTCCTTCGGACTACCGAAGAGATTGTGGGAATTTCTTCTCAAGTACTCTGGAGTCAACGAGAATATCCGCTGGGGTGACTTGTCTGCGGGGCTTCAAAATCGGTTGATTCAGCATCTTATCCGCTTTGAGCTGCCTGTCTCCGGTAAGACAACTTTCAAAGAGGAGTTCGTAACCTGCGGTGGCGTTCGGTTGAATGAGATTGATCCGAATACTATGCAAAGCCGCAAGACACCGGGACTGTACTTTGCCGGAGAGGTTCTGGATGTAGACGGAATTACCGGTGGGTTCAATTTTCAACACGCCTGGACAAGTGCCTGGCTGATATCTCAGTCACTGAGTCAGGATTAATCCTTTGTTAAAGCGCCCTGTGCCTAAGTTTTTGATAATCGGTAGATACAATATCGTTATAGTTTCGATCTTGTTAAAAATCGGTTTGCTCTTGCCAGTAAAATTTGACGTTGGCACATCCTTTTACTAAGGTGGGTGAACCAAATAGAAGAATCGAAATGAAAAAAGTGTATGCAGTAGCAGCAGCGATGATGATAGCAGGGACAGCATCAGCACAGCTTGGAGTAGGTATTGAGGCAGGTGCCAATTTAAACAACCTTGCGAACCAATATCGCGGTGAAACGACTTCCAATCAATTTATGATCGGCTTTCATGGGGGTATTACCACAGATATCGGAATCAGTAATAATTTTAGTGTGGCTCCTGCCCTGAGGTATGTACTTAAAGGCGGCCTTCAAACCAGGAATTATAATGACAATAATTACATGGTAGATGGAGCAATGTTTAGCGCCGCCATCGAGGAAGAAAATAAGCTGAAATTCCATTATCTGGAACTTCCCGTCAATCTGGTATATAAAACAGGAACACCTGATGCGGGAAGATTCATGATCGGTGCCGGCCCCTATGTTGCCTATCTTCTTAACGCGCATAACAAATATGAGTGGGAAGCGAAATGGATTGACGGTGGTGAATCCAGAGAAATTGAACAAGTAGGTTCTGAACAGATCCCGGTGGGTGAGGACGATGGAGATTTCCTGAAATCAACAGATTTCGGAGCTCAGGCGTTCGTAGGGTATGAATGGCCTAAAGGTCCCTTCGCAAAAATAGGAAGCAGTGTAGGATTCACGAATGTGGTTCGCGATGGAGGACCAGACTTCTATAACAAAAACTACAACTTCTTTTTGACCTTGGGATACATGTTTGGAAAGTAAATCTGACAAATTCGAGAGAAGGGGCTGGCCGTAGGTCAGCCCTTTTTTGTGCTATCTGATGATCCCTAATGAGATTCACAAGCCTGGTAAATGGCCGCAGGCTTTGAATTTACTCGCCTTTTGGTACCAGGACTGTAAGCGTTTTGGGCCGCTCTTCCACCGATAGATGATGTCTATAGGTTTTTAGACCGTACTTCATGATGAAATAAGGTATAACGCCGTACTAATTCATAATCAAATAGATAGTGGATAATAAGGTGACTGACAAAATTGCATTTTGAGATTAATTCCGGCCATTTAATGCCAAACGAATATGCATATTTGAAATAACATAGAAATTTAAATAAGATAATGAAAGCTTACTTCCCCGGATTCAAGGTCAGGATAGGACCAGACCGTATAAAGGATTCTACACATGGTGGATCAATATTACATGTCGACCTAGAATTAGTGATAAGGGCTTTAAATAATATTATAAATATCTTATGCTTAATTATGATTATTATAGTATGGTATGCATGAAGAGGTGGGCTTAAATATAAAGTTTGGAGAACCATGGACTCTGGCTAAACCTTTTATTGGCTATATGTAGCAAATAAGTAAGATGATGAATAGGATAAAGATTAAGAATAGGATCATGTTTGTGGTTAAGATATTTGTATTGACGTTTCTGGGGTTCTTCTTTTTAAGTCCTGAACATGATGCAGAATTGGCCGCTTTTAGGTCTGTGCTGGCCCTTGCGCTGGCTGCAGTTATGTTTTATGTCTATCAGGCCTGGAAGTATATTAAGATGAACCGGAAGGCTCTGTCGTTTCGGATATGGTCGGATACATGGAAAAATTCCTGTATTAAGGTCATAAACACAAAAACTGAATAGCGCAATATGTAGTATTGCTGTAATTTGACAACTTGAAGTATTGTTCTCTCTGTTTCTATTGGTGTATTCGCTTCAGGATGCCAGCCTCAGATAGAGAGATTGGTGAAATGCAGTATTTGTTAAGCATTGATCCTGCGAGCGAGGCATCAGGACGCCGTTGTGAAGAAGTATTTAGCAGGAGCTTTCGTTATAAAGTCACGGTCCTAGGTCCGTCCTGAAGCAAAAACTGATCTGACGCTTCGTTATTTCCAGATCTTATTCGATATTGTATAGTGGCAACGCAGTGTGCTACAGACTCATTTGGATTCAGTGGTAATACCATTTCAGCAAGGAGGGCTCCTGGTAACCTGTTCCCGGCAGGGCGAGCCTTGGTGTCTTATATTACCTCGGGTCCAGGGTATTGATACGTCCCTTGATGCCTACTAAAAGCAACGTCATCTATTTAAATGAATAACAAGAGGTTATCCAGGAGAGCCTAAAGAAGATTTTTCTACTTTACTGCAGTGGTGCTGGATCAACCATATTAGGTGGGCTTGTAACGTTTTCTACGGACATACTTTCGGATTGACCCCATACGTTGCCGCTACACGACATATACGGAACACCGCAGGACCTGAGTGGTCAATATCATCGGTACTCAGTGTTTGCAATGTGTATTTTAACGGGATAAAATAATTGCTTTCTTCAAACATCCTCTTCATTATAACTGAAACTGAATGATTTGAGGTTGTATTTAGTGCTGAGTTGTTTCTGATTCAGGGTTAGCAGAGAATTATAAACGGAAAACGTTTATTTGTTCTTTTTTAAGAGCGTTTCGTCACTTGCGGGCACAGTTGTTTCTTCCATTTGGGCAAAAAAAAAGCTATGAAACTCAAAACCATAATGTTGTGTATGATGCTCGGCGGACTTTCACTTCCCGCAGTGGCACAGGAAGAGCGAAATAATCGAACGACCAATACTACGCCGATCGTGACTGAAGAAAACAATATTGATCAAACCCCGCATGGCATTCAATCGAATACCCACAGAGGTACCCATACCGGAAAATTCGGTACTGACCACTACAAGAGGAACGGGGGAATGCCTGATCAACCTCACTATGGCAGCGGTACGGACTATTATAGTACCAATACAGTCGATTTTGATACTGTAGACCAATCCAGCTTTACGGGAAGAGGTACGATGGGATTGCGGCCAGGAGTTGGTGAAGACGAGGAAATCCGCATCAAAGAAGATGATGATGAGATAAAAATCAAAATGGAGCAACCGGGCAGTCAGATCAAAGTTGAGATTGATAAGAACGACAATACCATGAGGGTAACAACGGACAGAGTAGGGGAGGATAAGACGAAGGTGGAATATAATATTCCTTCATGGGTCGCTACGCATGGATATCGATTTGACAAACATGTATACTTTCCGGACCTGCATACGTTTTATCAGCCGGGAAGGGGATATGTATACTGGAATAATGGAACCTGGCATTCGAGCATGACAACGCCGTCATTTCTGGAAGGTGTCGATCTTAACACTGTAAGAGTACAGATGATTGACGATATTGAACTCAATACTGCTCCAGAAACGGAATACATCCGGCTACGGACAGCATTCCCGGCACAGCCTGTAATGGGAGTGCAGATACAGACGCCCGAGGTAGAGTGATTTTATTTTTGCTGTTTAAAAAAGGCTGGCCATTCCTGGTCAGCCTTTTAATGTTAGACTAGATAAAGGTACTGAATACTTAATTGTGTCTGAAAGCCAGCGGGTTATGAAGATGACTTTTCTCGGTGCCTAATGAATGAACCTCCCGTGCGTCCTTTTCAATCTGAATACAAAGCTTTTCGCCATTATCTACATCCATCCAGGTCTCGAAGCCTGCAATGTCGGAACTGATCCACTCTTTTGCCAGTCGCTCAGGAATATAAATGGTGAGAATGCCTTTCCGGAAATCGGCAGAAAGTTCATGACCGTATTCGTCCGATCGACTCTGTAAGGCGTAAATAAGCACATTGCTGACAAACGCAGTGCTATTTTCCAGGTATCCTTCTTTGCTAAATTGTTCCAGATCGTCAGGAGACAACCTCAATCTCACTGAATTTCCGTTAATGCGCAGTTTCATAGAATTGGCTTTGGGCAATATGCAAATTACAAAAAAATATGGGTCAACTGATGTGTGATTGTAGACGGAAAGGATAACTTAACGGATCCTTTTAACGCTTAGATCCAACAAAACATGAGTAAGGATCGCCTGTTGCAAATGGCCGTTCTGGTATATATAAGTTTGCTTCCTTTTCGATTTTGAATCTACAAGTTCATACTTTCCAGAACCCTGGGCATGAAGGCTGTTCATCTGCCCTGTCATCTCCGAAAAAACCTTAGATACTGTCTTAGGCTCAAAAAAATAGAGTAGTACTCCGCTATAAGAGATTTTGCCGGCGTGATGACTTTGTTCTTTATCATTTTGAACTTCGTAGCCATCTCCTTTTCTGCTAGTTGTACAGCTATGGTGGAGTTTGTCATTGAGCCAGGACTTTGCTGTACTCGATTGGAGGACACTTCCTTTATATACAGCTCGGGAAGTATATACCAGCCGCTGGGGCATCAGAAGCCGAAAACTGAGCCTCGTTTCAACTTCGTACACAGAAATATCTTCTTCGGTTGTTTTTCTGGCAGTGATGGTGCCGATCCTTTTATTTTCCTGGTACACCGCAAACTCCATTTTCTGTGCCTGAACGGCTACCGTCCGCCAGACCATACAAAACGCCGAGATTAGTAGAATTCTAAAGAATACCATCTTCTTCTAAGTTACAGAATGTTAGCTAGCCGGAGGTCTTGAATGATTCAGATTTAATAATTATGGTATGTTTCAACAACCAAATACCAAATTCAGCATTTGATTTGTAGGATTCGTTGCCCGTAGCTTTGCAGTCAGAAAATTAAAATGGCTAGAAGAAACGGGAGCTTAGAGGAATTGCCCAAAGTAAAGCTGACAAAGGAAAGTGTACTTGAAGGGCTCACTATTTTCAAATATTTAAGGCCTTATAAGACAAGGTTCTTGCTGGGGCTTGTATTTATTGCTCTTTCAGCGGGAACAACTATGGCTTTTCCGTATCTGTTGAAACTGCTCATTGATAGCGCACAGGCAATGAGCGAGGGTCAGGTGCCGGTATTGACTCCAGGCAGGATTGCCCTTATGATGCTTGGTGTTTTGACCTTTCAGATGTTTTTCTCCTTTATGCGGATTTATCTACTTACGTATGTTGGCGAGTATGCAGTAGCAGATATGCGCCGGGACATATACAGGAAACTGATCATGATGCCGATGGATTTTTTCGCTCAGCGAAGGGTTGGGGAGCTCAGTAGCAGGATTAGTGCTGATGTCGTTCAGATTCAGGATACTGTTACAGTGGTACTTGCGGAATTATTAAGAGGGGTTTTGACGCTTTTAATTGGAATGGCTCTGATCCTGCACCTTTCCTGGAAGCTAACATTGGTGATGCTATCCGTTATTCCGGTGATCATCGTTATCGCGATACTGTTCAGCAAAAAGATCCGGAGATACTCTCGGGAAACACAGGATCAACTTGGAGTTTCGGGAACGATTGTTCAGGAAACATTGCAGGGCATCAGCAATGTAAAATCGTTTAATAACGAGTGGTTTGAAATAAACAGGTATACGAGAAGCATACATGATGTAGTAGCCTTAGCCATTAGAAACGGTAGATTTCGTGGACTTTTTGTTTCGTTCCTGTTGTTCAGTGTATTTGGAGCCATTGTTTTTGTTGTCTGGTATGCGGTGGCCGTTCAGCAAATGCCTTTTGGAAGTCTTACGGCATTCGTAGTATTTGCAGCCTTTGTGGGAGGAACTATGGCTGGTTTTGCGGATATGTACAGTCAACTTCAAAAATCTCTTGGGGCCACCCAAAGAGTGAGAGAAATATTGCGGGAAGATTCGGAAGCCATTGAGATTGTAAGAACAGATAGTGAGAGCGGGAAAAAGCTAGAGGGGGCTGTAGAAATCAGAGATCTGTCTTTCAGCTATCCTTCACGACCGGGTGTTCCAGTACTACAGGACATCAACTTAATCATAAAGCCTGGTCAGCAAATAGCGATTGTGGGTCCCAGCGGTGCCGGAAAATCGACATTAGTTTCATTATTACTTCGATTTTATGAGCCTCAGCAGGGGGGCATCCTCTTTGATGGCGTCTCCGCTACCGAATATTCATTGAGTTGGTTGCGTCAGCAAATGGCACTTGTCCCTCAGGATGTTCTACTGTTTGGAGGAACCATTCGTGAGAACATTGCCTATGGCAGACCGGATGCCACGCAGGAAGCAATTGAAGAAGCAGCGCTCCAGGCAAATGCCCATGAGTTCATCCAGCACTTCCCGGAGGGGTATGAAACTCTTGTCGGTGAACGAGGTGTCAAGCTTTCTGGCGGACAACGTCAAAGGTTGGCAATTGCAAGAGCACTTCTAAAGGATCCTGTGATTTTAATTCTGGATGAAGCGACTAGTTCTTTAGATTCTGAATCTGAATCGCTGGTTCAGGAAGCTTTGTATAACCTTATGAAAAACAGGACATCTATCGTTATTGCTCACAGGCTGTCGACGATACGTAATGCTGATCAGATTGTAGTTTTGGATCACGGAAAAATCAAGGAGCAGGGCACCCATTCTGAATTGATTGAGCTTCCTGACGGGATGTATCGCAGTCTGAGCAAACTGCAGTTTAATGCTTAAGGGGGAGAAGCTCGAAATTTCTCTTGACTTTTTTAGGCTGATATGTTAACTTTATGAACAGACTGGTATTGGGCACCTGTTAGATAGCAGTCTGATTTAGAACCTTCTTTTTCTGTATTGAGAGCCGTAATAAGCTGCCTGGTAAGTACCGTCTCGTGAGACGGTATTTTATTGTAGGGCTATCCGTAACGTATGTCCCAAATAGCCTACTTAACATAATATCGATTATGATTCGGAAGATTTGACAAAAAAGCAGCCGACAAACGACGACACCGGGAGATGATTTGTTCGTCTACATCTTCCGGGGATGTTAAGGTACTATTGGAAAAAGGTGTTCTCTATCGGCAAGCCCGATTCGCGGAATAAGTTCTAGATCTAGTAATAACTAGGCTGATTTCTCTCCATGAATTGGTCGAGGTATTTGCGACAAGTATTCCAGATTTCGATCTTGACCTCCTCGCTAACCCCTTTAAATGTTCCAATGAACTGTTCGGCCTGTTCGTTCAGTTCCCTTCCGAGAACGTCCAGGTGATTGTAAAATACTTCATCCGTGAGGTTGTGTTTTCCTTCAGAAGTGATGGCTGACCTCACAAATACCTCAGCTGAGTGCTCATCGACCAGCCTCTTTGCAATCGCACGAAATCTCTCGATCTGGTTTTGCGTCCCCTTCATAACGGCAGTATTTTTATAAGGTGTAGAAAAATATCATCGGCAGGTTAATATTATAAAAACCTTGCCATCAGTGGTTTGTAGATTGCTGTGACAATTTTCTAAACGACAAATGCTTCCCAAATGAGAAGCATTTGAAATATACTATGATCTGAATCTAAGCTACTGTTTCACCGTATAGTTCTGCTTTAACGGATTTTACGCGCTCGTCTGTGAGGTAATCGTCGAAGTTCATTTCGCGATCGATCAAGCCGCCTGGTGTCAGTTCAAGTACACGATCAGCCACAGTTTGAGCAAGTTCATGGTCACGTGTGGTGAACAGGATCGTTCCCTTGAAATCCTTTAATCCATTGTTCAGGGCGGTGATACTTTCCAGATCCAGGTGGTTGGTTGGTTCATCCAGCATAAGAACATTACCCTTGAGCATCATCATACGACTTAACATGCAGCGCATCTTTTCACCACCGCTCAATACACTACATTTTTTGAGGGTTTCCTCTCCTGAGAAAAGCATCCGTCCGAGGAATCCGCGAATGAACGTTTCGTCTTTTTCTTCAGAGAACTGTCGGAGCCAATCGATGAGATTCTCGTCTTTACCGTCGAAGAATCTTGTGTTATCAGAAGGCAAATAGGTCGGTGTAATTGTTACACCCCATTTAAATTCGCCAACAAAATCGGAATCTTCCCCTGCAAGTATCTGATAGAATGCTGTAGTTGCTAATGAATTAGATGAAACGATTGCGATTTTTTGACCTTTCTTCACATCGAAACTGATGTTTCGGAAAAGCGTTTCATCATTAAGCGTTTTACCAAGATTCTTTACCTCAAGAATCTGATCTCCAGCTTCGCGGATCTGATTATTAAAGAGAATCGCAGGGTATTTACGGTTGGAGGGCCGCATATCCTCCAGCTTAATCTTATCGAGGGCCTTTTTCCGGCTGGTAGCCTGTTTTGATTTTGAGGCGTTGGCCGAGAACCGGGCAATAAATTCCTTCAGTTCGGCGATTTTGTCTTCTGCTTTGCGGTTTTGTTCTGCTCGCTGCTTCAGAAGTAGCTGGCTGGATTCGTACCAGAAGCTATAGTTACCTGTGAAGATGGTGATCTTGCCAAAGTCGATATCAGCGACGTGGGTACAAACGGCGTCCAGAAAGTGACGATCGTGCGATACGACCAATACGATCTTATCATAGTCTGCGAGGAAGTTTTCCAACCAGCTAATGGTCTCCATATCCAGGTCGTTGGTAGGTTCATCCAGCAGAAGAATATCCGGATTTCCAAATAACGCCTGAGCGAGGAGTACGCGGACTTTCTGATTACCGTCCAGTTCCTTCATAAGCTTATAATGCAGCTCCTCCTTGATACCAAGGTTGCTTAACAAAGTGGCAGCATCTGACTCGGCGTTCCAGCCGTCCATTTCTGCAAAGAGTGCTTCCAGTTCCCCGGCTTTTATGCCATCGGCTTCGGTGAAATCCTCTTTTGCATACAAATCGTCCTTAGCCTTCATGACCTCAAACAATTTTGTATTACCACGCATTACTGTTTCCAGCACCGGTAGTTCATCAAATTCGTAGTGGTTTTGTTTCAGCACACTCATGCGCTGATCCTTCGAGATTTCTACTTTACCTGTAGAAGGCTCGATTTCTCCCGAGATTATTTTTAAAAACGTTGATTTTCCAGCACCATTTGCGCCGATTATACCATAGCAGTTACCTTCTGTAAATTTGATATTGACATCCTCGAATAAAATCCTCTTGCCGTATCTGAGTGATAGATTGTTAACTGAAATCATAAGTTAATACTCCCTTGCTTTATAAGAATTCCGGTGTTAACCGCTTCAAATTAAAAAGCCGCAGTGTTCCCACGGCGTTTTGCGCTGCAAAGGTATGCTTTTGTTCCGGCAGTTCAGGTTTCAGATATGTGAAAAAATTTTCTGAGTTTGCTCTGGTAGGAAACCTCCGCCATCGAACTCCTACCCTTGGGTAAAATCATTCAAATGTTCTTTTATGTAGGTTGTTATTTTAGCCATGGTCTCCTTATTCAGCTTGTTGAATTCCTGATCAAGCTGTTCGAATTCCGTCAGCTCCTGATAGAGTCTGGCGAACTCTTCGTTTGTATGTTCTTTATCAAACAGGCTTATGTTAAGCACAAATACTCTCAGAACATCATCTATCAGCTTTGCCATTTCGGGTGCGCCCACCATTCCAAGCAGCTCTGGCATTTCGGGGAGGAGCCAAACATAGCCATTGACGAGAAACTGAATGAAGCCACCCTGCCCAACCTGCATCCGCAGGTAATCATAAGAAATCAGCAGTCGCTGGCCCGGGGAGAGCTTTTCAAGAAACTTAAAATCACCTACTCTGTAAAGTTCTTCGTGAAGCGGTGAAACAAACAGATCGAAGATGATATCTGCATCTCCTGCTTCAAAACACTTCTCAATGAGCGGTGCTTCGATCCGGGGGAGGTATTCACTCATGACTGCAATCTAGGTCTTTTTGTTGTCTTCCCATTGACAAGCGCTTAACATTTGATTTGGTGTTTCTGCTCTACATTGCAACCAAAGCTGATGTTATGAAACCTCATAACGGTAGCGGATTTCCGACGGTGCTTTTCAGACTTGCAGTCCTGGCTTTTGGCCTTGCTGGTATTTTTCATTTCTTCACCTTTGTGCTGATCCGGAGAACAGCCGAAGTTCAGCCAATTAAGAAGCAAATACGTGAAAACCTTGTGAGTGAAGAAGTTAATGAAGCCAGAAACAGTTATCATCTTTTGAAACCAGAAAAGCCCCTTAAAAAATATCAACCAGTTTTTCAGCCAAAGGAGCTTAAGGAATCTATTCAGTTCATTGAAACGAAACCCAATCCTTAAAGAATACTACCGACGAGTCAGTTTCTAGTTACCCCAGAGGCAACTAAGTATCACCAAAGAGGCATTCCTATGTTGATCCTCTGTTGTTCCTCTGTAGGTCTGGGTATTTAGGGTTGATTATGAGCCCAAGTGATGATATGTCCAACCAGGGTAATGGGCATTCCTCTTGAAATCTGGATGATCCAGTTGATAAAAAGCTGTCTTGCGAACGGGGAAAATTTTGAATTTAAAGATTACTGCTGTCCGGAAAAATTAGAAGTTGAATTTGAGCAGCCCTGGGAGCATTGATTTTATTGATTTGTGCTGGGATTTGTAAAAGGGAGCCCCTGCTCATCGAAAAGGGAGATGGGTTCTGGTGCGTAATGCAGCCTTTGAACCCTCCACTGGCATTCCGTTTGCATTTTGCTATGGGTTTTGGCTCGTTTTTTACCGGTACGCGAAGAAAATCCAGCGGAACATTGTTTTCAAACAATAGGGTTTACATGACACCAGTAGGACACCAGTAAGACGTATGTACGACACCGTCCTCTCGTATTATGCCAGTTAGTTGGGACCTACAAGGAAGGTACAAGGAACCTACAAGGAAGGTAGCAGGTACCTGGAAGGGCTCTGGCACTTAGCTAACTGATCAATCGGGTGTTTTTTCGAATCCTGTCTCTCCGATATTAGTTTTCCACGGACAACAGTATCCTGGATCTTTCCACCATAGTCCGCTCCAGGTATCTGAATTAACTTAAACTTACCTGTAATATCTCCCCATTTTTACTACCTTTGCGCCTTCAAAATTTAGATTGGGGCATAGTCTATGTCGGCAAAATACCAGGAATCAAGACAGTTGAATTTACCTGCAATCGAGCAGGAATACCTCCGGAAATGGGCGGAAGAGAAAACTTTTGAAAAAAGCGTAGATCAGAGAGAAGGAAACGAACCTTTCGTCTTCTATGAAGGCCCCCCCAGTGCCAACGGGATGCCAGGCATTCACCATGTGATTTCCCGCACATTGAAGGACCTGGTATGCAGATATAAAACAATGCAGGGCTATCAGGTTCGACGTAAAGCTGGCTGGGATACCCACGGATTACCCGTGGAGCTGGGTGTTGAAAAGGAACTGGGAATCACCAAAGAAGATATTGGTAGCAAGATCACCGTTGAAGAGTATAATCAGAAATGCCGCGAAGCGGTAATGCGCTACAAGGATCAATGGGACGATCTCACCCGGAAAATGGGCTATTGGGTCGATCTGGATGATCCTTACATAACATTTGATACTAAATATATCGAAACCCTCTGGTGGGCACTCAAACAGTTGTTCGATAAAGGTCTCCTCTATAAAAGTGTTTCCATCCAGCCATACTCACCAGGCGCTGGTACCGGTCTGAGCTCCCATGAACTGAATCAGCCCGGTTGCTACCGCGAAGTAAAGGATACTACGGTCGTGGCCATGTTTAAGCTGCTTCAAAACAAAACTGCCGAAGGAGGGGAGCACCCCATGGCAATGGAGTTGCTGCAAGCGGCTTACGAATCCTGGGGACAAGAAACTCCTGTGCATTTTCTTGCCTGGACGACCACTCCCTGGACTTTGCCCTCCAACTGTGGCCTGACGGTAGGTCCGGAAATAGACTACGTACTCATAAAAACTTTCAATCCCTATACGCATCAGCCCGCCAATATTATAATGGCTAAGGCGTTGATAGCTAAGTACTTCAAATCTGAAGGCGAAAACGGCGACTTCAACGGCTACTCCGCTGAAACTAAATTGCTGCCCTGGACGATTCTGAAGGAGTTTAAAGGAAAGGATATCGAAGGCTGCCGTTACGAGCGCATACTGCAGTTCGATGGCAATACCAGAGAAGTGGCAGGTGGAGATCCCTGGAGAGTCATCACCGGCGATTTTGTAACAACTGAAGATGGCACAGGTATCGTACATACAGCTCCCGCCTTCGGTGCCGATGACTTTAAAGTCGGTAAACGCCATAATATTGGTATCCTGACTCTCGTCGATAAAGAAGGAAAGTTCAACGAATACGCCGGCGAGTTTTCCGGTCGGTTTGTAAAGAACTATAAAAGCGATCCGGATTGGAAAGATGTCGATGTCGACATAGCAGTAAAGCTGAAGCTTGAGGGCAGAGCCTTCAAGGTTGAAAAGTACGAACACACTTATCCTCATTGCTGGCGTACAGATAAACCTATCATTTACTACCCCTTAGATGCCTGGTTTGTAAGAACCACTTCTATGAAAGAGAGGATGGTCGAGTTGAACAAAACCATCAACTGGAAACCTAAATCCACCGGCGAAGGTCGCTTCGGTAACTGGCTGGAGAATATGGTCGACTGGAACCTTAGCCGCTCCAGATTCTGGGGAACACCGCTGCCTGTATGGGTAAGCGAAGATGGCGCAGAAATGAAGTGCATAGGTAGTATCGATGAGTTGCTGGAAGAGGTGAAGAAGGCGAACAAAAAGCTCGGAATGAACCAGCTGGTCGACGTAATTGAAGATTGGCAGGGCGGATTATTTGAAAATTTGCTGCACCGCGACAAATATGCAAAGCTCGAAGGACGACTGGATCTTCATAAGCCTTTCGTGGATCAGATAGTTCTGACCGACAGCCGCGGAAAGGCCATGCATCGCGAACCAGATCTCATCGATGTCTGGTTCGATTCCGGAGCCATGCCCTATGCCCAATTACACTACCCCTTCGATCCCGGCCACAGAACCGAACTGAAGCACAATTTCCCAGCAAACTTTATCGCCGAAGGCGTCGATCAGACCAGAGGCTGGTTCTATACACTTCACGCCCTGGCAGTCATGCTTTTCGACAGCGTTGCTTATAAAACCGTAGTCTCCAATGGCCTCGTACTGGATAAGAACGGCAATAAGATGAGTAAACGTCTGGGAAATGTTGTAAATCCGTTCGAAACCATAGAGAAATATAGCGCAGACGCCACTCGCTGGTATCTCGTAACCAACGCCTCTCCCTGGGATAGTCTGAGGTTCGATATCGAAGGAATCAAAGAAGTTCAGCGCAAATTCTTTGGTACTCTCTATAATACCTATCAATTCTTTGCCTTATACGCAAACGTCGATGGCTTCAGGTTTAGGGAGCGTTACATACCACTCGACGAAAGGCCGGAAATAGATCAATGGATTCTTTCCTCTCTGAATTCTCTGGTTAAACAGGTTTCCTCCGCTCTCGAAGATTTTGAACCAACCGTCGCTGGCCGCGCCATGGAATTCTTCCTCGATGAGCACCTGAGCAACTGGTACGTCAGATTGTGCCGCCGCCGCTTCTGGAAGGGAGAATACGAACACGATAAGATCGCCGCTTATCAGACGCTCTATGAGTGCCTGGAAACCATGGCTAGATTGATGGCCCCCATCTCGCCATTCTTCGCTGATTGGTTATATAATAATCTGAATCAGGTCACCGGCAGAATGGAATGTAATTCTGTTCACCTTTGCGACTTCCCGGTTGCAGACGAAGATGTGATCGATCAGGAACTGGAAGAAAGAATGCAACTGGCACAGGATATTTCATCACTCGTTCTTTCGATACGTAAGAAGGTGAATATCAAGGTCCGCCAACCCCTAAAAAAGATCCTGATACCCGTTCTTGATAAACACATGGAGGAACAGATCCGGAAAGTGGAAGATATTGTTAAGAATGAGGTGAATGTCAAAAGTTTTGATTATCTTGTTGACACTGAAGGATTTATTAAGAAAAAGATTAAGCCGAACTTTAAGGTTCTTGGGTCGAGGATGGGTGCCAGAATGAAAGCAGTGGCAGCCGCTATCGGTCAAATGGACCAGAGCCAGATCAGCCAGTTTGAAAAGCAGGGCACTTACGAGCTGATAATCGACAGTGAACCAGTGATGATAGAGTTGGCTGAAGTCGATCTGATCGCTGAGGATATTCCCGGCTGGTCAGTGGCAAACAAAGATCAACTCACTGTAGCTCTTGATATTACAGTAACTCCTGATTTACAGGATGAGGGAAATGCAAGGGAATTGGTGAACAGAATCCAGAAAATCCGGAAGGAAAGCGGATTGGAACTCACGGACAGGATTGCCGTAAAGATCGAAGAATATGAACCATTAAGATCTGCGATAATTAATTTTGGCGATTATATTTGCGCTGAAATACTAGCAGATAAACTAGAAATAGTGCCGCACGTTCAGGATGGAACCGAGATAGAGGTAAACGAGGTAACGCTTAAAGTGTTAATATGTAAAAATACATAGAGCAATGGCCACCCCCAAAAAAACGGCTTCAAAAGCCACTAAAAACAGCAAGTCGGCTGCAACAGCCGGTAAGAAAGGAGCTACCACTAGCAGCGTGGCTTCCAGGAAAGTAGCAGCAGTAGCTAAAAAATCTCCTGCAAAAGCATCCGTGAAGCCCGCAAAGAAAGCTGCTTCACCAGTAAGGGCCAGTGGCGCAAAGAAAGTAGCTGCCAAACCGGTAAGTGCTGCAAAGGCAACGAAAGCTCCTGTGAAAAAAGCTTCTGTAGCTGCTAAAAAAGCAGTGGCAAATAAACTTACCAAAGCTGTAAAACCAGCTAAAAAAGCTTCTGTCACTAAAAAGGCTTCTGTTATTAAAAAGGGATCGGCAACACCAAAGAAATCGGCACCAGCTATTAAAGTACAAGCAAAAAATACCAAGACTGTGAATAAAAAGACCACGAAGACTGTTTCAGCTAAAGCGGCTCCCGCAAAAAAAGCTGCACCTAAGAAGGTGGCAACGCCTGCAAAAAAGGCTGCACCAAAGCCGGTTGCAACTAAAAAGGAAACTGCAAAGCCGATAACTAAGAAAGCAGCACCAGTGGCCAAAAAGGCAGAACCAGTTAAAAAGGCTGCTACCACTTCAACAACTGCTAAGAAAACTACATCTGCAAGTAAACCTGCAGCTAAGTCAACCGCAAAAGCATCGGTGAAACAAACAACCACGATCAAGCAACCGGTGAAGACGCCAGCAACCTCAGTAGTACCAAGCCCCGCAGCGAGGCCAGCCATTACGCGCAGCGCCATCCGCGAGGAAAAGAAGCCTAATGTCATCATCGCTCATCGTCGCCTGGAGAACAAGTCTAAGAAGACAGAGGATTCCGGAAAAACAATGATCAATTATCAACCAGATTATACACGTTCAATTTTAGACCAACCAGTGGAACAGCAAGGACCAGTGTATCGCTATAGCGATGAAGAGCTGAATGAATTTAGGGAGCTGATCAACAGCAGACTTGAAGCAGCCAGAAAAGAGCTTAACTTCCTCCAGGGCCTGATTACCAGGAAGGATGAAGCAGGTACAGAAGATACCGAAAACAGGTATATGAATATGGAAGACGGAAGCGGCGCCATGGAGCGCGAACAACTCGCTCAGCTGGCCAGCCGTCAGATCCAGTTTATCAACCACCTGGAAAAAGCGCTCATGCGTATCGAGAACAAAACATATGGTATTTGCCGCGTAACCGGCAAGCTGATCGATAAAGCCAGACTCCGCGCTGTACCTCACGCTACACTCAGCATCGAGGCTAAAAGTGCTATGTCTAAAAAATAATACTTATTAATTCTGATTACTACCAGTAAAGCCGCCTGAAAAGGTGGCTTTATTCTTTTCCGACAACGCGAAGTCCGCGCCAGATGATTTTTATTTTCCCAATTCATAATGTATTCCTATCTTCGCGGTCCCAAAAAATCTACTCAAAAAGGAGGACGTAATCTTGGAAGAAAATCAATTAACGAACACTCAAAATCAGTCGCCTGAATCTGAAAACCAAAATCAGGACGTTCAGGTAGCTTCTGCTACAGCGAACGGTCACGTCGAAACTGCACATGATGATTTCGACTGGAGCGTAGACAAACGTAATGTTGCAACTTATCCCAGCGATAAGCGCGAACAACTCGAAAAGGTCTACGAAACTACCTTCAAGCAGGTGTCTGACTCAGAACTGCTGACAGGTACCATCGTTGGTATGACGAAAACCGACGTAATTGTAAACATCGGATTTAAGTCTGACGGACTTATCTCCATGAACGAATTCCGTGATCTGCCCGAAATCAAGATCGGCGACGAAGTGGAAGTGATGGTTGTCGAAAAAGAAGACCGTCATGGACATCTTCATCTTAGCCGTAAGATGGCTCGCGCAACACGCGCCTGGCAGCAAATCGTTGAGTTCTACAAAACTGGTGAAGTCGTTACCGGCACCATCACATCTAAGACCAAAGGCGGTCTTATCGTGGATGTTCGTGGTCTCGAAACATTCCTTCCCGGTTCTCAGATCGACGTTAAACCAGTTACTGATTACGATCAGTATGTCGGTAAGACAATGGACTTCAAGGTTGTTAAGATCAATGAAGCCATCAGAAATGCCGTCGTATCTCACAAAGCGCTTATCGAAAGCGATATCGAACAACAACGCAGCGTGATCATCGGCCAACTCGAAAAAGGTCAGGTACTGGAAGGTACCGTGAAGAATGTAACCGACTTCGGTGCGTTCATCGACCTGGGTGGTGTAGATGGCCTGCTTTATATCACAGATATTAGCTGGGGCCGCGTATCTCATCCAAGCGAAGTCCTGGAAAATGGCCAGAAGCTCAACGTCGTTGTGCTTGACTTCGACGATGAGAAGAAGCGTATCAGCCTGGGTCTGAAACAACTGACGCCTCATCCTTGGGATAGCCTGCCTGAAGATATCACGGAAGGTGCAAAGGTGAAAGGTAAGATCGTAAACATCGAAGACTACGGTGCATTCCTCGAAATCCTCCCCGGAGTCGAAGGTCTGGTGCACGTATCTGAAATCACCTGGTCTTCCCAGCCAATCAATGCGAAGGAGTTCTTCAAAATGGGCGATGAATACGAAGCTATCGTCGTTACACTCGATAAAGACGAGCGTAAGATGAGCCTCTCTATCAAACAACTCACCGAAGATCCATGGGAAACTATCGAGAATAAATTCCCAATGGATAGCCGTCACAAAGGTGTCGTAAAGAATATCACTCCTTATGGCGTATTCGTTGAGCTGGAAACAGGAATCGGCGGTATGATCCACATCAGCGACCTGAGCTGGATCAAACGCTATAACCACCCAAGTGAATTCACCAAAGTAGGTGAAGATATCGAAGTGGTTATTCTCAGCATCGATAAAGAGAATCGCAAACTGGCACTGGGCCATAAACAACTTGAAGAAGATCCCTGGAATACTTTCGAAACTGTGTTCCCCATCGGATCTCTGCACGAAGGCCACGTTACACGCAAAGATGAAAAGGGTGCTACAGTTCAACTGCAGTACGGACTTGAAGCCTTTGCGCCTGCCCGTCACCTCCGCAAGGAAGATGGCGGTACAGTAGAAGCTGACGAAACGCTGCCTTTCATGATCATCGAATTCGACCGCAATGACAAACGTATCATGGCTTCTCACAGCCGGGTATGGGAACAAAACAAAGCGGAAGAGAAAGATGCAGCACGCAAAGCAGCAAAGGCTGATGACGAAAGCACTAAGAAAGCTGTGAAAAATGTTCAGAGCAAGGTTGAAAAACCAACTCTTGGTGACCTCGACGCATTGGCCGCGCTGAAGGACAAGCTGAAGAAAGCAGAAGATGAAGCTGGTAACAAACAGTAAGTCTACTATATGAATTTAAAAAAGCCATCCTTAAGGGTGGCTTTTTTAATGCCCTCCTGTCCGGGAAAACAATACACTTCCTGGTTTTTCCGTAATTTGTCTTGCAGTTTAGTCTGCCTCCAAAGCTGTTCAGCCATATGATAACAGGAAAACCTGTCAGATACCTATTCTTACTCTGCCTGTTTTTAAGACCACTAACAGTATGGTCCCAGGCCACTGAATTCGACTACGCCCTGGAAATCCGTGATCTTAAGATCCCAACCACGGAAAATGCACAGTTCTTCATCGATAGTCTTCGTCAGAACAATCCTGAAAACACACCTGTAGATGTTATCGTTCAGTTCTATCAGATACCCGACGAAGCCCAAAGAACTTCAGTGATCAATAGCGGTATTAAGTTAAAGGATTACATACCCAACAGAGCTTATTCCGCACTTATCGTTTTCCCTCTTCAGGCTTTCGATTGCTCCCTCTCGGGCATTAGAAGCATTATTCCCATTCAGCCCCAATGGAAAATCCTGGATCCTTTAACTGGTAAGCTCGACTCCAGCAGTAGCAGTCAGGTAAAGGTTCAGGTTTCTTTCGTCGGTGAAGCAGATATTAACAAGGTCGAAGAAGCGGTGAGAGAGGCCGGAGGTTCGATCACAGACCGGAAGTTCGCTCTGCTCAACACTTTCGAAGTATCGATTCCCGCGAATCAGGTAAAACAACTGGCACGTTCACCCTATGTTAAATCGATTCAGTCCGCCGGTCGGGACCAGAATCTGAATGACGATGAACGGGGTGCCACAGGTTCCGCAGGTTATAATTCAGATTTGGCCGCTGCGGGTACCCGCCTCACAGGACTTGGCGTCACTATCGGTATTGGTGATAACTCAACTGGTCAGTTTCACGTTGATACAAGGGACAGGGTCCTCAACTTCAATCCCGCGCCCCCTCAGGAACATGGGGTGCATGTTACAGGAACCGTAACAGGAAAGGGTATTCTTAATCCAAGATACAGAGGTATGGCTCCCGATGCCGATATCCTCGGTCATTTCTTCAACCTTGTCTGGGCACAGACCGGGGCCATGTATCAAAACTATAACATGACCCTCACTAACAATTCCTACGCCGCCTTCCAGATGGATTCCGCTTACGCAGGTAAGTACGATCAGTATTCCCGGATGCTGGATCAGTTGTCAAGGGATTATGACGAGGTATTGCACGTGTTTGCCAACGGTAATGACGGCAATGCACATTACCCTCCTTATCCTCAGGGCTATCGCACCGTCGTTGGTGCCTACCAGGCTGCCAAGAACGTTCTGAATGTAAGCACCAAGTTCAAGAATTTCGGTCATCACCCGGGAGGCTCAAAAGGCCCCACCAGAGATGGCCGTATCAAACCGGAAGTGGTGGCGTTTGGGAAGGATGTCTATTCAACGAAACTTTTCGACGATTACCGGATCGAAAGCGGAACCAGCATGGCGGCACCTGCAGTGACAGGTGCCGCTGCTCTTTTAGCCGAACGGTATAAGAAGATATATGCAAAGAATGCTACGGCTGCTCTCCTGAAAACCTTGATCATGAACGGCGCGCAGGATCTGGACCATCCCGGTCCTGATTTTGTAAATGGCTTTGGCTTCGTAGATATCAGGCGGTCCCTGCAAATGCTCAATAATGAACAGTTCATAGAAGCCAGTATCAGTCATCAGGCTAGTCTGAGTTATCAGCTTCAGGTACCACCAGGCACTCGCCAGCTAAAGGTTATGCTCTATTGGCCGGATGCTCCTGCCGACCCCATCGCCTCAAAGACTCTGGTCAATAATCTCGACATTGAGGTCCTCGATCCCAGTGCTGCGCTACGCTTGCCGTTAGTTCCGAATCCAGACCCGGCTCAGGTCACCAATCCCGCAGCAGAATCGGTGGATGATCGGAATAATGTTGAGCAGGTAGTAATTGATCATCCCACTGCAGGTAATTATGAGATTCGTGTGAAAGGAACACAGGTGCCTGCTGGTTTTCAGTATTATGTCATCTCCTGGGATTTTGTTCCGGACAGTATCCGGATCAATTACCCGGTCGCAGGTGTTCCACTCCCCGCAAATGATACCGCCCGTATCTACTGGTTCGTCCCCGGCAGTACAAATAGCTTCCATCTGCAATACACGCTCGACGGTACCAACTGGATCACAATCGATAATAATGTCCCTGCAGAAAGCAGAACCTATAGATGGGACCTGCCAAACATCAGCAGTCACGAGGCACAACTGCGTATCCTTGAGAATAATTCAAATAGGTCAGCGACCACTGGTGCTTTTGTGATCAATCCCCAGCCTCAGCTTCAGCTGGCCAGCATACAATGCCCCGGTTATATCAATTTCGAATGGAATGCGGTTCCTGGTGCCACCGCCTATATTGTTTTTAAGAAGGAAGGTCCTGAGCTCGTACCGAAGGATACCGTCACGACTACTAATCATGTATTCTCCGGACTGGACCCCGACAGTGTTTACTATGTTGCGGTACGACCGCTCATACAGGGAGAACCAGGATATATTAGCAACGCACTGATACGCCAACCACTGGATGGTAATTGTAGCAGTGCATTCTCCGACGGTGATCTTGTTCTGGAAGAAATGGTCGTGCCTTCATCAGGTAGAAAGTTCACCTCCTCTGAACTCACCAGTAATGAATCGGTCCGGCTAACGATCCGAAATCGTGGCACCATCGATATTACCTCTTTTAACCTGGAAACACATCTGAATAATACCAACTGGTTCTCCCAACTCATCAACAGAAATGTTTTACCGGGCGATACAATTCAGGTGGAATTATCGGGATTAGATCTGAGTGACACAATTCATTACCTGGTCGAAGCATATATTGAACCTGTTGGATCCACCGACCCTGCTCCACAGAACAATACAGCAACAGCCCTCATTCGGCATATCTCCAATCCTCCGGTGGACTTACACGGGGTTTTTCATGAATCCTTTGACTGGACACACCTCGGGGAGCTGACTACAGACTTTATCGGCGTTGATAGCGCCGGTTACTGGGATTTCTTCAATAGTAGCGATTCCGGTAGGCTTCGCACATATGTTTCAAGCGATATTGTTATCGACTCCAACTCCGCCAGCCTAGACCTGTTATATAGTCTCCCGCTAAATCAGAACTATCTCACCGGCACTTTCAACCTGAATGCCTATGATACTGCCAATACGGAAACCCGGCTCGAGTTTCAATATAAGCTTCACGGACGCCCTAAAGCTGAGGAAGGGAACGATGTCTGGGTCCGCGGTTCAGACCAGGATAGCTGGGTCAGGATTTACCAGGTTGATACAGCTGCTCCCAAAGGACAGGTGATGCACACTGGATCGCTTCCTGTAACCACAACGCTGCTCCAGGCTGGTCAAAACTTCAGTAGTTCCTTTCAGGTAAGGTTGGGTCAGAACGACACTTCTGCAATCGCAGCACCAGACTACGGGAATGGCTTGACGATCGATAATTTCTGCCTTTATAGCGTTAAGAACGATGTGCAACTGGTTGAGGTGCTGGCCCCCGGTCGGTTCCTCTGCGGGAGCTCCAATAATCTCCTCCCTGCTGTACTTGTATACAATAGCGATAATCTTCCACAGCACAACGTGCAGGTATTCTATCGGTATAACAATGGTTCCATTCAAACCGGAACGATTGACACCCTGCTTCCCAAGGATACCGTCGTGTTCTCGTTTCAGCAATCGGTCAATTTATCTGCTTCCGGATACCATCAGCTCGACTTCTGGCTGTCGGCTGCGGGTGATTCCTATCTGCTGAATGACAGCATCATGAACTATCAGGTAAGAGTACAACCGCTGGTTGCAGACTTCCCTTACCTTGAGAATTTCGAATCCGGCGATGGTGTATGGTATACAGGGGGAACCAACAGCTCCTGGGAATGGGGCTCTCCCTCCGGCTCACAGATCAACCGCTCCGCAAGTGGCACAAAAGCCTGGGTAACCAATCTCTCCGGGACCTATAACGACCAGGAACGCTCCTGGCTCTACAGTCCTTGCATAGACATTGCGGCACTCGAGTCACCCATGCTCAGTTTCAGCCTCGCCATGGATATCGAAAATTGTGGTGATGAGCTTTGCGACCTGGCAAGGCTGGAATATTCATTCGATGGTGGCCCATGGAATACGCTCGGCAAAAAAGGGGAAGGTTATAACTGGTATGGCGACCATGAGGTCTGGAACAGGCAGGATGCCAGTCGTTGGAGGGTTGCATCCATTGCTATACCAAAGGAAGGCTCCGTTCTCCGCTTACGGTTTGCCTTCATCTCCGATCCCGCTGCAGCTAGAGAGGGTATCGCTATTGATGATATTCACATTTACGACTACGATTATCCTATCTATGATGGTCATTCTACCGAGGTCTCCGTCACTCCGGCAGTTACCGGCTGGACCGATTTAATAGCAGACAACGCATTGACGGGTTCGATAAATTCCTGGGGACAGTCGTCTGGGTCTGTTTCAGCAATTCTTTATAAACGTAATGAGTTGCTACACCCGGTAGTCCAGCAGTATGTCCTACCGAGGAGTTACGCATTGAAGAGTACTTCCTCACCGGCTGATAGCTTCACGTTAAGATGGTATCTGCCCGACGAAGAAGTGGAAGCGTTATTGAACGATCAGCAGTGCGATACCTGCCACAGACCCGTAGATGTCTACCGGATGGATATCACGGTCTATGAAGATCCCGACCCGTCTAAAGAAAATGGCTCGCTGATCGACAATGTTAATGGTGTGTACACGAGGGTTCCCTCATCAGAAATCAATTGGGTTCCCTACGATAAAGGTTATTATGCCGAGCTCCATTCGGCTGGTACCTCCGAATACTGGTTCAATCTGAAAACGCCTTTGGGTCGGCTTTCGCCACTGGTTCTGTATCCCAATCCTATAGTTGATGATCTGCTCTTTTTGCTGTGGGATGGGGCAGAAGGGGAGGAGCTGCAGTTTCAGATGAAAGACCTGCTAGGCAGGGTAGTTTACTCAGCCAGTGCCAAAGGCACTGGCTCAGACACAAGGCTCGTGTTCCAACTGCCGCAACTGGCCCCGGCTATGTATATCGGACAGTTCACCATCGGCGGTGTGCTACACGAAGTAAAACTGGTTGTACGCTGATTACCTGTTCAGAAGAATTTTGGCGTAGAAGGAGGGCTTCCTGAGTTGATCCCGCAGGTCCAGGTCAGTAAACATGCAACTGATGGTCTTGCTGAGGGATGGACTCTTATGGGCCTTGTTCACCACAAAGTTGAATAACCAGGGGAACCTGCAGAGTCGCTGTAGGGTCGCACTGATCCGCAACTCGTCACCAATCCTCTTGTACAGCACATCGTCGTAATGCTCCTTCAGATATTCAGCATCGAACCGGTCAGCCTGCAGCCCGCTTTCAATGGCTTCAGCAGCAAGCATTCCACTATAGAGGGCATTCCCGATCCCTTCTCCGGAGAAAGGATCGATCAGACTGGCTGCATCTCCGGTCAGGACGAAGTGGTCACCCGAAACCGGAAGCTTCTCCATACCCATCGGTAAACCCCATCCTTGGATCTTACCGATCAGCCGGGCATTCCTGAACCGGTGACTGATGGAGGGATTCTGCTCGATGGCCTTTAGCATCTGCTCCCGCAAATTGATCTTCTTCCTGCGGATCTGATCAGAGAGTATGCCAACACCCACATTCGCCTTCCCGTTGGGCAAAGGAAATATCCAGAAATACCCGGGCAGTATCTCTGGCAGAAAATGCAGTTCAATAAAGTTCTGCTGATGCATCCCCTCTACACCTTCATAATACGCCCGAAGGCCAACAGCATAAGCCTTCGCGTTGGCATGATCGCTCAGCATGGTCTTCCTGACGATTCCCTTATCTCCATCTGCACCCACCAAAACAGGGGCTTCCACTACATAATCCCTGCCGTCCTGTTGAAAGAAAACCCGAACCCCATTTTCGGTACGTTCAATCTTTTTGACTGAACTGTTCTGGTAAACAGAAGCATAATCAGGATCCAGTTTGCTGAATAGGAAGTTGTCAAAAATGAGTCGGGGAGTGGTCCATCCAGGTGCCAGTTCCCCCGGCCTCAGATTGCTGCCGAAAGGCACGTCCAGCGCTTTCCCATTAGGTGCCACAAAGACGATTCCATGGCTGGGCGTGAATTTATCTGCCTGCAAAAAGACTTCCTGTAGCCACTCGGGTTGGGCCTTGCGCAATACAAAAGCCGTCTTACCGCTGCAGGCATCACCGCAGACTTTGTCTCTCGGAAATGTTTCTTTTTCGAGTATGATATGTGGGATTCCCGCCTTGGAAAGATAGATCGAAGTGCCGCATCCTGCTGGTCCTGCACCAATGATCACTGCGGAAGTCTTTAGCAAACTGGGTTCCATTGGCGATAAAAATAAGTAGAAGCAGCATTTAAACCTATTGAATTCTTAAACCAGTACCTCCTTTCCTGGTCGGACTGCTGGCGCCCGGCAATGCGGACATAAGCCTGCTGCGGACGACTGCCCCGGTTTTGTCATATTTTTACACCCTCATGTCTGAAAGAATCGAAAAGCTAAAGTCCTTCCTGCAGCAATCTCCCAACGATTGCTTCCTGAACCATGCTTTGGCGCTGGAATATATAAAGATGGGTGATGATGCCACCGCCCGGAACTTGTTTGAGAAAAATCTCAATCATGACGAGTCCTATGTGGCTACCTATTATCATCTCGGGAAACTCCTGGAACGGCAGGGTCACCAGCAGGAAGCAGAGGCAATGTATGAAAGAGGAATGGCAGCAGCTAAAACAGCAGGGGATATGCACACGTATAACGAACTGCAGGCAGCTTATGAAGATCTCGTTTATTGATGGATTTACTGGAAGCCTTTAAGCAACATTTGCAGGAACACTGGCCAGGACTCGCTGATCAGAAAGTATTGTTGGCGGTCAGCGGAGGTATGGACTCCATGGTCATGGCTGATTTGTTCCTCAGGGTCCATATTCCTTTTGGTCTGGCACACTGCAACTTTCAATTAAGAGACAAAGAATCAGAGGCAGATCAGCAACTGGTTTCCGATTGGGCCGCACAGCATTCAATTCCATTTCATGTCACGCGGTTCGATACACAGACCGAATCAACCCAAAGAAAACAAGGCATTCAGGAAGTCGCAAGGGAACTGAGATATGCCTGGCTGGAATCCGTAAGGGCGGAACACGGCTATAGTCTTATCGCCACTGCACATCATGCCCAGGACAATGCGGAGACAGTCCTCTTTAATCTCTTTCGTGGTACAGGGATCAGCGGGCTGCATGGCATCAGACTGAAACAAAAAAAGTTGATCCGACCATTGATGTTCGCCGCTAAGGACCAGGTCAGATCCTGGGCTGCAAGCCAGGTGGTCCCATACCGGGATGATAGCTCCAACGCGAGTGACAAGTACAAACGGAATGCCATCAGACTAAATATCTTACCAGTGGTAGAGCAGCATTTCCCGGGAGTGGTCGAACGAATCAATGAGAGTATCCACCGACTGTCCGAAGCAGAAATCCTGTATCAGGAGGCTGTAACCCAAAGACTCAAAAAGCTGGAACAGATCCGGGGAAAGGATGTTTACATACCAGTCCGGAAGCTGCTTAAACAAGAGCCCCTGAATACAGTATGTTATGAACTGTTCCGAAAGTATGGATTTGGTACGGCTCAGGTTCAGCAACTCCTCCAGCTCACCACTGCGCCCGCCGGAAAATTCATAGAAAATGAACGGTATAGAGTAGTGAAGGACCGGGAGTTCCTGATCATTACCAGTAGCTCATCTGAGGACACAGACTTTCACCTGGTTCCGCGGATACCATCTACTATCGAAGTCTCTGATGGCAGATTCAGGTTCTCCAGAAGCACCAACCTGACGATCTCCTCAAATCCTGACATCGCCTGCCTGGATGCCGATTCCGTCGAACTTCCGCTGGTGCTCAGACGCTGGCGCACGGGTGACTACTTCTATCCCCTGGGAATGGGGATGAAGAAAAAGAAGCTCAGCCGGTTCTTTATCGATCAGAAAATTGCGTTACCCGCAAAAGAACGGCTGTGGATACTTACCAGCGGAAAGAAGATCGTCTGGATATCCGGGTTGCGACTGGACGAGCGGTTCAAAGTCACAGACAAAACACGAAAGGTTCTGAAGGTCGAGTGGCTGCCGGTCCGGGTGCCGAATAACTGATCTTCTAGAAGTTGAAGGAGGGATTCATCAGTTGTGCGATGAAGTTTTTTCCGTGATCCGGTGCAAAGAGCAAGGTAAATACGAAACCGAAAAGGGCACCAAACAGGTGGGCATCATGGTTCACATAGCTCTGACCTTTCTTCGACATGTAAGCAGAATAAACCACATAGGCCACCGCTGCAATAATTCCCGGAACAGGGATAAACCAGACGTATATGATCTGCCAGGGAGCGAAATATACAAAGGCGAACAATACGGCAGATACGCCTCCGGAAGCACCCAGAGAGCGGTAGTAAGGGTTGTTTCTGTGTCTGGCAAAAGAAGGTAGGGAGGCTGCGACAATGCCAGCGAGGTACAATACGAGATATAGTGCCTTTGGAATACCTACGATTTCATACATCTGTTCCACAGCCCTCCCGAAGAAAAACAGCGCAAGCATATTGAAGATCAGATGCATGTAGTCTGCATGTATGAATCCCGAAGTGAGCAATCTGTAATACTCACCCGGTTGATCCATTCTTCTTGGCCAGAGGATCAGCTTTTCAGAAATCTGCTGATTATTGAAGGCAGAGAGGGAAATGACAACCGTAAGCACCAGAATGATCAATGTATAATCCATGTACCGTCTATAGTTTTTGCTCAGCGAATATAAGTCTTAGGTATGATGGTAGGGCGAATTATTCAGAATGCTGAAAGCCCTGTAGACTTGTTCGGCTATGATCAGTCGTACCAATTGGTGAGGAAAAACCAGCCTGGAAAGTGACCAGGTTTGGTTAGCGCGTTGCTTCACCGTTTCTGACACACCATAAGCGCCTCCAATGAGGATGATAAGTGTCCTGGTTCCATAATTCATCAACTGCTGGAAGTGTTCAGCCCATTGTGGTGAGCTCAGTTGTTTGCCACGCTCGTCTAAAAGAATGAGGTAATGCTGTGACTGCAACCGGCGGAGGATCAACTCAGCTTCCAGTTCTTTTGTTCTTTCAATATCTGTCGTTGCCAGCTTTTTAGGAAGCTGAAGCGTAACGAGAGCAACAGAGACCCATGGTTTCAGTTTCCTGAAATAGTTATCCATGCCCTCAGCGATATACTTTTCATTCTCTTTACCGAGCGACCAGATTTCAATATTCATCGAAACAAAAATAGCCGCTTGTGCTACAGTAACTAAAAATCTTTGAAAGGAATTTGCAGAATAAGGTGAGATACCTATCTTTGCAATCCCAAACACGGGATGGCTCCGTAGCTCAACTGAATAGAGCATCTGACTACGGATCAGAAGGTTTCAGGTTTGAATCCTGACGGAGTCACTAAAAGGGGTTTAGATAGCATTCTAAACCCCTTTTTCAGTTTGTGTGCGTAAGGAAATTC
>JAEYQO010000057.1 GCA_023409975.1 Bacteroidota bacterium
TGCAAGTTTTTAATTGTAATTAATCGGGCGACACTAGATCGCATATCTCAATTAAATTTCGGCTCTTTTCAGATGACCGCATATACTTGCACTATGTCTTTCTTACATAATTACTAACGACTAACGACTAACGACTAACGAAGGCAACACTACTGAGCAATAGTACCCGGAGATTTCCTGTAAAGCAACGTACTGCAATTATCAGGTCTCAGGAACTGTGCTGCAGTTTCCTGGATGAAGGCCGCAGTAACAGACTGGTAGCGTTCCAGTTCGGAATTGATAAGTCCTGCATCTCCCAGTAGCTCATAAAATGCCAGGTTGTTAGCACGTGAAAGCAGACTCATGTCCTCAAACTCGATCATCGACTCAATCTTATTCCTGGCTTTTTCAAGTTCAGGAACCGTGACACCCTCCTGTATCAATAACGCCATTTCTCTTTCTACAGCTGCATCCGCATCTTCTATCGATTTTCCTTCCACGACCTTTCCTTCCACTACCAGCAGGCCGGGATCCAGACTTCCCGTATGATAGCAACTAATATTGCTGAAAAGCTGTTCTTCCTTGACCAGCTTCTGATATAGACGTGAGGCATAGCCGTTACCCATAATCTCAGTGATCAGGTCTGCCGCATAGTACGGTAAGGCCAGCCGGCCCGGAATATGCCAGGCCTTATATAGCGCATCAAGGGGGACATCCGCAAATATGGTCTGTACTCTTGCCGCAAGTTGCTCCGGCTCTGCTGGTAATTTTCTCAGGTATTTTTCACCGGACGGAATATCACCAAACCATTTCCCGGTAAGGGCTTTCGCCTGTTCCAGAGAAAGATTTCCTGCGATGCAAAGAATTGCATTCACAGGACGATAATGCTTAAAAAAGAAATTTTTTACGTCATCCAGTCTTGCTTCCTCGATATGCTTCAGCTCTTTTCCGATCGTCATCCATTGATAAGGATGTTGTTTATAGGCCAGAAGGCGGAGATGCTTCCAGGAATCACCATAGGGCTTATTGATATAGTGTTCCTTGAATTCCTCGCAAACGACCTTCCTTTGAACATCAAGACTATTTTCGTTGAACGCCAGACTTTTCATCCGGTCACTTTCCAGCCAGAGCGCAGTCTCGATATTCTGTAGCGGGAGTTGTATATAATAGTTGGTGATGTCGTTGGTGGTGTAGGCATTATTTTCACCACCAGCCATCTGCAGGGGTTCATCGTAGGACGGAATGTTTTCTGAACCTCCGAACATAAGGTGTTCAAAAAGGTGGGCAAAGCCAGTACGTTCCGGGTCCTCGTCTCTTGCACCTACGTCATAAAGCACATTCACCGCTACCATGGGGGTAGTAGCATCCTGATGAAGAAGAACACGTAAGCCATTATCGAGTATGAACCTTTCAAATTGAAGCTGCATGGGTGCAAATATAAGTGGTTGGTGTGGAGTAGCCCGGACGATCAATCACCCTCGATATCTTCCCATTTGATTTGAACCAACCCTTTCGTTGCCGGACCGGTAAGTAGCGCCCCGTTGCAGGCAAACCGGGAACCATGACAGGGACAGTCCCAGCTTTTCTCGACGCTGTTCCAGTCGACCACGCATTTAGCGTGTGGACAGACAGGGTCGAGGGCATGGACCTGACCCTGCTCATCTTTGTACAACGCGAGCTTTTGACCCTCCCAATCGGCCAGTGTCGCTTCTCCGGGTGCTAATTGTGCCAGGGACGCAATTTTCTCGTAACTGAATCGCTTTCCGATAAACTGACTGACCACGTCCAGGTTTTCTTTGACAAACTCTGTAAAGCCTGCAATAGGTTTGATCCTCGAAGGTTTGAAGAGATTCTCGTACTTGTTCGAGCCATTATGAATCAGATCGCAGATGATCTTTGCGGCGAGTGAACCGAGCGTAATGCCGTTACCACTATACCCTGTTCCGACATAAATGTTATCATGTCCGGGAAGTAGCCCGATATACGGGAGTCCGTCAGCAGAGGTGAAATATTGAGAGGACCAGCGATAATCGATCCTGTCGATATCGAAGATCCCCTGGAGGAAGGATTCCTGCTTCTTAAAAATTTCTTCTGTGTTCTGTTCATGGCCGGTCTTGTGATCAAATCCGCCCGCAATAATATAGTCCTGACCGTTGATATTTTGTATGCGATAGTAATTGTAAGGGTCTTTCAGGTCATAAGTAAGTCCCTGCGGATAGTCGCCGGATTTCAGGGTAAAGGCCTGCGCATAGGAGCGGTACGGAGCGCAGCGAAAGTGAAGAATATTGATCCCGGGAGGAATATGTGTCGCATACACGATTTTTTCGGCCCTGATCTGTCCGAGAGAAGTCTCAGCCAGGAAATGTTGCTGTTTTTCCACACTATTTACAACGCATTGACGCAGCAAAACACCACCCTCTTTCTCAAAAGCAGCTGCGAGTCCGGACAGGTAATTCCCGCTATGGATACGAGCCTGAAACTCGAATCGGCAGGCTTTTGTAAATGAGACCGGTATAGGGATTCTGGATACCCAGTCGGTTACAACGCCTGCACGGACCGTCGCTTCGTAGATCTTCTCTAAATGTTCTTCCTCTTTGGCGTCTGTGGCGTAGAGATAACCGGGTTCATAATGGAAGTCACAATCAATGCCATACTGTGTTGAAAGACCCTCTACAAGATCGATGGCTTCGCGGGTTGCCGAGGCCACCATTTTTGCACCCTCTTTTCCGAAATCACTTTCGATAAAGTCGTAGGAATTGTCCAGAATGGTGTTTAGATGCGCGGTGGTGCCCCCGGTAGTCCCAAAACCGATATTGTGAGCTTCTGCAAGAATGCATTTTTTCCCATGTGACTGAAGGAGGAGCGCAGTGGTCAACCCTGTGATGCCGCCCCCGACAATGAGCACATCATACACCTCGCTCTTGTTCCAGGCGTTTGATGATTGATATTCAGATATCCCGTCTTGCCAGATACTTCTGGTGGCACCATCTCGTTTCATGCTGCATGTTTAGTAATAGATACCAATAAAAACCCCGCCATGTCTGGCGGGGGTGAAGTATCCTATTTGGCGTATCTGATCATCAATTCTTGTCAGCCTCAGTTTCGCGTTCTTTTTCCATCCTTCCTCTGCGGATCGGATTGGAGGTGTATTCGGAATGTAGGGATCGCTGACGTAGGAGATCCACTGCCTGAAAAACGGCTTCTCTGAAGGAATCCGGACTTGCCAGATTTTTTCCTGCAATATCAAAAGCAGTTCCATGATCTGGCGAAGTGCGAATAACAGTCATACCGGCGGTGAAGTTTACACCTCCGCCCTGAGCCAGGATTTTAAAGGCTACAAGGCCCTGGTCATGGTACATCGCCAGAACCCCATCGAATTGCTGGTAGCTGCCGCGGGCGAAGAACGCATCTGCGCCATAAGGGCCGAATACCAGATTGCCCTGGTTATGAAGCTGTTCTATTGTGGGCCGGATGATCTGTTGATCCTCATTACCAATCTGTCCGTCATCTCCCGCATGTGGATTCAATCCCAGTACGGCAATCTTTGGTTTGTCAATTCCGAAATCTTTGATGAGGGTTTCCCGAAGCAAAAGTGTCTTGTGCTGAATGGCCTCACGGGTGATCCTTTGTGCTACTTCTGCTACAGGCACGTGCTCCGTAACAAGTCCTACCCTCAAACTTTCGTTATAGAGCAGCATCAATACATCCTTAGCGCCAAACTTCTCTTTGAAAAAAGGAGTATGCCCTGTAAAAGGGAAGTCGGGCAGTTTTGTATTAGCCTTATGGATCGGTGCAGTTACGATGGCATCGATCTGACCGTCTTTCAGGCATTGTGCGGCGACCAGCAATGATCTTACAGCGTATTTACCTCCCGACTCCGTCAGCGTTCCTGGCTGTATGGGGACTTCCTCCTCCCAGCAGGTGAAAACATTTACCTGCCTGGGGTTAAGTTTTGTAAGGTCCTTAGTGCTTGTGAAATTGAACGGCGCTTCGTTAACGATCTTTCTATAGAAATTGATCAGTTTATTGGAGGCAAAGATCACAGGGGTACACAGATCAAGCATCCGGCTGTCGGAGAAAGTCTTGATGATGATTTCCGGTCCGATGCCATTCAAATCGCCCGTAGTAATTCCTATAATCGGTTTTTCTGTAGTCATGAATGGAGATTAAAGCAGCTAAGTTAGCCTAAGTAAATCAGGAGTTTTTGTAATTGGTAAGGAAATCGAGGAGCATTCTGATACCATAGCCTGTGCCACCGGCTGGGATATATCCCTTTTTCGAGGTGGAAAATGAAACCCCGGCAATGTCGAAATGCATCCATGGGTAGTCGGTAAAGTGTTGCAGGAATTTGCCGGCAGTGATCGCTCCACCCGTGGGCCCGCCAATATTTTTGAGATCTGCGAATTCGGATTTGATCATTTCACCATACTCATCCCAAAGGGGGTATTCTACAAGACGTTCATATTGCCGGTAACCACTGTCTTTGAATGCTTCTTTTACCGGTTCTCCGGCGGTGCCCATACAGACGATACCATGTTCTCCTACTGCAACCGAGGCAGCGCCGGTTAGGGTGGCAAAATCTACTACCAGCTCCGGATTGTAACGCTTGGCCCAGTGCAGTGCATCAGCCAGTATTAAACGTCCCTCTGCGTCAGTATTCAGGACCTCAACGGTTGACCCGCTATACATGCGGATGATATCGCCCGGAACATAGGCATCCTCACCAGGACGATTGTCTGTGGAAGGGATCAGCGCGATGATGTGAAGCGGCAGCTTCATTTTTGCAATTGCCACCATGGCGCCAGTGACTACAGCCGCCCCGCTCATGTCGCTTTTCATACGGTCCATGGAAGCCGGGGTGGGTTTGAGCGATAGACCTCCGGTATCATAAACAACACCCTTCCCAACGAGCACAATGGGAGACTTGTTTAGCGCCTTTGCAGGTTTATACTCCATGATTGAAAAAGTAGGAGGGTTCTTACTGCCTTTGTTGACAGCGAGGAGTCCACCCATTTTTTCCTTCTCGATCTTGTCCTTTTGGAGAACAGTAACCTTGAAGCCGGCATCCTTGCCAAGGTTGGCAATCTCTTTTGAAAGCTGAACAGCTGACAGATAGTTGAGCGGTTCGTTAACCAGGTTTCTAGCCTCGTAGATGCCTTCTATTGTAGCCTGCAGTCGGGTGAGTTCGTTATTGCTGAGAGACTGTTTAGTGAAGGCGATCTGCTTCAGGGAGTTTGTGAGTTTTTCCCGTTCCGATCTATAGCGGATAAACTGGTAGTTCGCCAGGGACATGCCTTCGGCCATCACCCGGGCGTAGTCCGTAGTGCTGGACAGACTGTGAATGGTGAGTTCTTTAAGCTTGTTCCTATTTGCGATGGTACAGACTTCCGCACCTGCCTTTCTGATCGCTTCCAGCGTTTTCCAGCGTTCCGGTTTTTCCTTTACAAGACAGACGAATAGGAACCGGTTGTATTGATTGATAGAAACGAAGCTTTTTTCGTTTTTGAATGCTTCACGACTATAGGCTATTTCCTGTTCGGTGAGGTCACTGAGTTGATCAAGTGCTTCTGTTTGGTCAATCAGAAACAGCGTGTGTTTTTTAGGTTTTTGGACTAATTTGAATTCCATGCTCATCAGTTTAGGAGGTTGTAAAGTTAGGCCTCTGCAGAAAACCCAGCTCCGAAACGGAGAGTTAGATTAAGATTTCGGAGTTTTGGTCCCGGAATGCGTTATACGTTAAATAAAAATCTCGGTCAGCATTTTCTGCACGACGAGCAGATGTGTCAGAAGATTGTCGGCTCCATCAGTAGGTCATCAGGCATGCGTTTGGTGGAAATCGGTCCGGGCGGAGGAGCACTTACCAAATACCTTCTGGACTGGGAGGGTGTAGACTACAAAGCCATCGAGGTAGATCCGGAAAAAGTCGCCTACTTAAAGCATCATTATCCTGTGTTGCAGAATAAAGTTGTGTTGCAGGATGTGTTGAAGGCTGATGCCCCGTTCCCGGAGAAATTTACAGTTGTCGGGAACTTTCCCTATAATATTTCGTCTCCGATCATGTTTAAGATTCTGGATTGGGAGGAACAGGTAGAGGAAGTGATCGGAATGTTTCAAAAAGAGGTTGCGCTACGTATAGCGGAGCCTCCCGGCTCGAAACTGTACGGGATACTGAGTGTTTTAATGCAGACCTTCTATCGTGTAGAATATTTGTTTGACGTGCATGAAAAATGTTTCACACCGCCGCCGAAAGTAAAAAGTGGTGTAGTGCGATTTACAAGATTGGGCAACCCTCACGGCATCATCAACAAGAGAAAATATATCAATCTGGTAAAGGCGGCATTCAACAAGCGAAGGAAGACACTCCGGAATGCCTTGAAGTCTACACTGCCCACGGAGGCTTTAAGCGATCCGATAATGGATAAAAGAGCGGAGCAGCTGGGAGTTGAGGATTTCGTAAGGTTACATAGAGCATATCAGTAATGAGAAAAGTTTTAATTGCCGCCCCCATTCACAAGGTGTTGAGGGACGGCCTGGAGTCTGCAGGATATACCCTGATAGAAGAACTGGGAATAACGCAGAAGGAAGCACCACAGTTGCTTCGCGATTGTGCTGGCGTCATCACCTCGACAAGATTGCAGCTTGACAGGGAACTGCTGCAACAGGCTGCAAATCTGGAGTGGATTGGCAGAATGGGATCGGGAATGGAAGTTATAGATCTGGAGTTTGCCGTTGAGAAAGGCATAAGGTGCTACTCCAGTCCGGAGGGGAACAGCAATGCAGTAGCAGAGCATGCAATGGGGATGTTGCTTTCACTGACTAACAGGATCGGTTGGAGTCACAGGGAAATATTGGAGGGGAAGTGGCTGAGAGAGGAAAACCGGGGAATAGAACTGGAGGGCCGAACGGTAGGCATCATTGGTTTTGGCCACACGGGGCGGGCTTTTGCTAAAAAGCTGCGCGGCTTCGATGTGAGGGTATTAGCTCACGATATCGTTCAGATGAAAGATATTCCGGTTGAAGTGCAGTTCTGTGATCGTCCAGACCGGATCTATGAGGAGGCAGACATCGTGAGTTTTCATGTGCCGCTGAAGCCGGACACTTTCCACTATTTGAATCGCGAGTTTATTGAGCGGATGAAGAAGAAATTTATTCTGGTGAATAGTTCACGGGGGGCTGTGGTGGACACCTTTGCATTGGCAAAGGGTATTGAGCAGGGCAAGATCAGGGGAGCTTGTCTGGACGTTTTCGAGTCAGAGCCGCTGGATCGGATGATACCGGATATACGAAAAATTTTTGAAAAAATAATACGGCTTCCTGAGGTGGTGGTGAGTCCTCATATCGCAGGGTATAGCGAGGAATCTTTGTATAAAATGAGCAAAGTCTTGCTGGGCCGCATTGTCACAGGATCGTAAACTAATATTTATAAAACATTTCTTTGACAAAAAGAAATTGGCGCCTCCGTACTTTTAACTAAAGTTTTTATCTTTACCCCTTCATTTGGTTAATTATATATTAATGCAGGATATGACACGTAAACTACGTTATCTGTTCGTATTGATGCTCATGAGTGTTGCTGGTGGTGCTTTTGCACAGACTGGTGCGATCTCCGGAACGATATACGATGAAACAAAGCAGGCGGCGATCGGCGCGCTTGTAGAAGTGCGCCAGGGCGGCGTTGTGCGGGGTGGGGCAGTTACTGATATCGATGGTAATTACATGATTAAGCCGTTGAATCCGGGCCAGGGTTATGAAATTTCGGTGAGACTGACTGGTTACAAGGAGATCAGGATGCCAGGTGTGATTGTTTCT
Organism: Bacteroidota bacterium; assembly: GCA_023409975.1. Taxonomy (GTDB): domain Bacteria; phylum Bacteroidota; class Bacteroidia; order Chitinophagales; family Chitinophagaceae; genus JAFIGV01. The sequence goes on from JAEYQO010000057.1 coordinate 7,789, forward strand.
CCGGACAGGACAACGTATCAGAACTTCAATCTTGAAGTGGATGCTCAACAATTGGATGAAGTAGTTGTAATAGAGTATAGGGTTCCCCTGATTAAAAAGGATGAGCCGGGTACAACCACGACGATGACTTCGGAGCAAATCGAGAAATTACCTACCAGGCAAACTGGTGACATCGCCTCAATGGCTGGTGGTACTTACCAGGCTCGAAGCGGTGGCGGCATCAGTATTGGTGGTGCCCGTGCAAATGGCACACTTTACATTGTTGATGGTGTGCAGGTGAATGGTATTTCTGCTACAAATATGCCACCTAACTCTATTGATCAGATTTCTGTTGTAACCTCCGGTATCCCTGCGAAGTATGGTGATGCTACTGGCGGTGTGATCAGTATCACTACCAAAGGCGGTGCGCCATTTCATACTGGTTCTGTAGGGTTTGAGCGTTCGGTTGATGGTTATGGCCATAATCTGGTATTCTTTAATATTAATGGGCCGCTCTTGAAAAAGCGAATAGACAGCCTGAATAAGAAGACTGTCTTAGGTTACTCCCTGAGTGCACAATACCTGCACGATGAAGATTCAGAGCCAAATTATTTTGATAATTATGTGCTCAAGGCAGATAAGCTCAATGAAATTCGTCAGAATCCTCTGGTGCCAGTAAATACATCAACAGGACTAGTGTTCAGGCCACGTGCAGAAAATGTAACGCTGGCGGATATGGAAACAACAAAGCAGAGGCCGGGTGCAGACTATAAAAATATTCGTGCAGTCGGTAAAATTGATTATCAGGTCAATGACAACATGAACTTGGTAGTTGGCGGTAATATTTCACATATTAGACAAGGAATTTATAGCCAATCATACTCGCTTTTTTCACCAGAATCAATGCCCTTTCAGACGAACTTTACGGGTCGGGGGTTTGTTAGGTTTACTCAGCGATTTGGTAAGCAAGCAATGGGATTGGAGGAAGGAGAGGATGCAAAGAAGCCGTTGATATCAAATGCGTTTTATACTATTCAGGCTGATTATCAATCTGATTACACGCTTAGAGAAGACCCCAATCACAAAAAGGATGCTTTTAAATATGCCTACCTAGGGAAATTTGTTGAGTCAACAGAGCCGTTCTATGCTTACACTTTGGATACCGCTACAGGATTGACGAGGTATCGGCTATTGTCGAATGATGTACCGGTTGGTGTTGATTATGTCAGGTCTGACATTAATCCGTTATTAGCTAATTACAATTCTCAGCTTTTCAGCTTACTTAGTGAAACTGACAGACCAGCTACAATTAATGAAATTGGCCAATTGAATGGTTTGAGGAACGGTGATTTACCTCCTTCTGTATTTGGTCTGTTTACCAACGTGGGATATACATTTCCTGGATATAGGTATTCACAGTCTGAACAGTACGCTTTCAACGTTGACGCCTCCTTCGACCTACAACCACGCAGAACAAGGCATCAAATTGAGTTTGGTTTATATTACCAACAAAGAGCTGAACGTAGCTACGCATTAGACGCTAATCAACTTTGGACGCAAATGAGACTTTGGGCAAATCGACATATTAGAAGTCTCGATTTTGGACATCCAATGTGGCTCATCAATGGTGAGCGATATACACCGGATGAATTGAAAGCGTTGGGAATTATTCCTGGAGCATTCGATACAATTGTATATAATAGATTGTATGATTCTGTAGCACAAACAAATTTTGATAGACGACTCAGAGAGAGTCTCGGTCTTGATATCACAAACACTGATATCATTCAAACCGATGCAATGGATCCCTCGCAATTTTCGCTGGATATGTTCTCTGCAGATGAGTTTATCAATAATGGTAATCCTTTGGCCAATTGGTATGGATATGACCATAGAGGTAACCGTTTGAATGGACAGGTGAACTTTAATGACTGGTTCATTAAACGTGATGAACACGGAAATTTCACAAGAGAAGTGGGAGCCTTCCGTCCAAACTATATCGCAGGATATATCATGGATAAGTTTGAGCTGCCCAATAATACACTGTTTCACCTCGGTCTGCGTGTGGAGCGCTTTGACGCCAATACCAAAGTGTTGAAAGATCCTTATTCTCTCTATGGGGTTCAGACAGTGGGATCATCCAATGCTTTTAATGGCAATACTCCTGATGGTGAGGCTCCTGCGAATATAGGTCGTGACTATGTAGTATATGTGTCGGATAACAGTTCAACAATCCCGACCGTGGTGGGATATAGAAATGGAGACGATTGGTTTGATTCCCGCGGTGAATTTGTTACTGATCCAACAATCATTCGTGACCGTGAGGGAGTTTCTAACCTGGTACCGCATTTACAGTCGTCAACGACTATGAGAGATGAGGGTTATGATCCGAGCAATTCCTTCACAGACTACACACCTCAGGTGAACGTGATGCCCCGTGTATCCTTCACCTTCCCGATTGCAGACCAGTCGATGTTCTATGCACACTATGATGTGTTGGTACAAAGACCAAAGAGTGTGAATGAAATTTATGCGACACCTTTGCATTACTACTATATTAATCAAAATTCACAGTCCGTTATTCCCAATCCGGATTTGAGACCAGAGAAGACATTTGATTATGAGTTAGGGTTCCAACAAGTACTTTCGAGGAACTCTGCGATAACCATTACTGGTTTCTATAAGGAACGTAAGGATATGATTCAGATTCGTCCGTATCTGAATGCATTCCCTAACACATATTTCACTTATGGTAATCGAGACTTTTCTACTACCAAGGGCTTTATTTTACGTTATGAATTGCGCAGGATTAACAACTTTGGTATGAATCTGAGTTATACCCTGCAATTTGCCGAGGGTACCAACTCTTCTTCAACTTCAGGAAATACGCTACTGCAGAATCTGATAGCAGCTCAGTTGCCAAATCTTCGATTTGCTTTCCCTCTCACATATGATTCCCGTCACAACTTTGTGGCAAACTTTGACTATCGGTTTGATCGTGGCGAGGGTCCAGTAATCGGTAATTTACATCCCTTTGAAGATGTGGGTATTAATCTTATAGCTCGCGTGAGAAGTGGTGAGCCTTACACCAATGTGTTCCAGCCTAGAACTAATATCGTTGTTGGTGGACCGATGGGCTCCAGATTACCTTGGCACTACATGATGGATCTTCGTATTGATAAGACTTTCCCGCTTGGATTTATGAATCGCAGGGTTGAGAATAACTCAGGCAGGCCTGGCCGGTGGGGAGTTACTGCTTTCGTCTACATTACGAATCTCCTGAATACCCGCGATATACAGGGCGTTTATCAGTTCACTGGCCGTCCTGATGATGATGGTTGGCTGGCATCACCTCAAGGTCAGCAGGATGCCGCGATTCGTTCAAATCCTGCAGCCTACATCGATATGTATAATATAAACCTGCAGAACCAGTTTTTCCTGAACCTACCTCGGAGAGTGAATTTAGGTCTTACTGTTAATTTTTAATTAGTTAATGATTATAACTTCTATAGTTATGTTGAAGAATAGAATCATCCAAAAGTCTGCACTGGCACTTATTGCTCTTTTGGGAGTGAGTGTGGTTGCAGAAGCCCGACCCAACATAGGCACGCCGAATGGCGGAAACAAACAAGCCCTGTTGAAGACTGCCGCGGGTTGTGATCCGGCAGAGGCCAGAATCGATCTGGACATCAACAACGTTAGAGCGAGGTTGATGACCGGTGGTGATATGTGGTGGGATATTGGTGCAAGCATAGCACAATACGAGGTCCCGAAAGGAACCCGTAAGAACGCGCTTTTTGCTGGTTCTGTTTGGATCGGCGGTTACACCACCGATAAACAGCTTAAGGTGGCCGGACAAACCTATCGTCAAAACGGTAATGATTATTGGCCTGGGCCATTAAACAGAATAAATAATATTCCCAGTATTGATGCGGCAACTTGCTCCGCCTGGGATCGTTTCTGGAAGATTGATCGTGTGACGGTCAACAAGTTTAGAGAGGTCGCTCAAGCTGGCGGTGGTCTGAACACTGCAGAGTTTCGTCCTATTATGGAATGGCCAGCAAGAGGAAACGTGAACGCTATCGGTAATGGCGGCGGGAATTTAACGCTTGAAGATCGAGAGTATGCACCCTTTGTGGATGTAAACGGAAATGGGATTTACGATCCTAACAATGAGGGTGAGTCTGATTATCCGGATATCTTCGGAGATCAGTTTATCTGGTGGGTATTTAATGATCGCGGGAATATTAAGAATATGAGCCAGACCGAAGCGATTGGAATAGAAGTACAGGCCAGTGCCTTTGCGTTTGCAACTAAGGACTTCTTGAACGACGCTACGTTCTATAACTACCGTTTGATTAATCACGGTGCTACTCAATTGGATAGCACCTTCATATCTACCTGGACGGATGCCGATCTGGGCTGGTATAAGGATGACTATATCGGTTGTGATACGACTCGTGGCTTAGGAATCTTATATAATGGTTTACCACAGGACGGTCAGTCTGCTCCTGATCATTATGGTAACAATGTGCCCATGGTTGGGGTAGATTTCTTCAGAGGTCCCCAGAAGTATATTGATTTAGGAAACGGACAATTTGATACCGTACTCCTGAACATGGAGGCGTTTACCTACTACGATAATAACTGGGATAACCGTATTGGCAACCCCAGCAATGGAATTCATATGTATAACTATATGACGGGTTCTAGCCGTAATGGACAGCGTTTTGTAAACGATTTTCAAGGCCCCGGTGTTGAAGCTAAAGGTTTAGGTAGTGGTCCTGTTACTAAGTTTTTATTTCCCGGTGAACCCAACAATCGGGAAACCTGGTCTGAATGTTCCTGTCAAAATCCTCCCGATGATAGAAGATTCATACACTCTGCAGGACCCTTCTCTCTTCGGCCTGGTGCTGTGAACGATATCACAATTGGTGCAGTTTGGGTTGCTGACGTTGGTGGTTGTCCGAACACATCTTTCAGAAAGATTCGGGCAGCGGATGACCAGGCTCAGGCACTATTTGATAACAATTTCAGAACTATTGAAGGACCTGAAGCTCCTCGTCTGGTAGTTCGTGAAATGAACAATCGTCTGTTGTTTTATATTGTAAACGATCCTAACAGTACGAATTTCCAGGAAAAGTTTGGGTATCAGACAGATTCAGTGAAATATCGGGTTGTGTCGGCCAAAGCCAGACAGGCGGAACACCCGGATTCTGTATATAAATTTGAAGGGTACAGGGTGTTTCAGTTGAGAGACGCTGCGGTACAGCCAGCACAGATTTTTGGAGAGGATGGAACGGTTAATAACGAGGTTGCTATTGAAGTGTTCCAGTCGGATATTCAAAATGGCATTAGCCAGATTGTAAACTGGGAAAAAGATATCTCTATAAATGGTTGTGATTCCTGTTATAAACCAATTGTAAAGGTGAACGGTAGAGACAGTGGTATACGTCATAGTTTTGTTTTAGAAAATGATGCTTTTGGTCAGGGTGTTAATACAAAACTTGTTAACTACAGAACCTATTATTTCGTAGCAATTGCATACGCCCATAACAATTTTGCAGGTTTTAGTCCCCGTTTTGCTGAGATTACGCAAGATGTAGCGTATCTGGAAAGTGGACACGGTCCAGGCGGTAGTCCGATCCCTGTAGTAGCTGCAATGCCTAATCCTGTTTATGGGGAAGTTGGAACACAACTTGCTGCGGATTACGGTGATGGTGTGCGGATCAGACGTATTGAGGGAACCGGAAATGGCGGTAATGATCTACAGCTTGAAGAAGATGTTATCAACAACATTCTGACTGGCACAGGTTCTACTGAAGTTACCTATACTCACGGCCGTGGACCGGTTAATATTAAAGTGGTTGATCCAGTAGCGATCAAACCCGGTAATTGGGAACTCTACATTGTGAATAGGGATCGTAAATATGACGATATTACTTACAATGATCCGGAGGTATACAACGATACGGTACGAGGTGTAGCAGAAGCGAATCGTATCAGACCAGAAAGCGCAGGATGGATGCTGGTGAAAGATAACGGTGAGGATGTAATCTATAGTGAGACCAGCTTAGCACGTTTCAATGAACAGATTCTCGAAGAATATGGTCTGGCAATTACAGTTGGACAGGTAGTAAGACCAGGTGATGACCAAGTGAATGGGAATGGGTTGATTACTTCTGACGTTACTTTCCAGAATTCGGCACTCCCGTGGTTGGCTGGTGTGGTAGACCAGGAAGGACGATCACTTCAAAACTGGGTTCGTAGCGGTGGCAATAGCGATGCTCCAAGCCAGGGTGGTGATGATCCCCCAATTTGTGACTTCTCTGATACCCCGTATGATACGATTGGCCAGTTCTATGAGGATATGATGTCAAATAACACATTCACAACTGGGACTTGGACTGCGTACTCTAACGGATCCACCTATAATAATAATACAGCGTGTGGATTTGGTACGGTTCACCCGGGGACTGCTCGTCCGTTCTATGACCTGCAAAGTGTTGATCTGGTGTTCACCTCGGATCGTACTAAATGGAGCCGTTGCGTTGTCCTTGAAGCAAATGATGAGCGTACATTGACTGAGGGCAATACTCCTAAATTCCGTCTCCGTGGACATGCTTCATGGAATGGAGATATTGATGCTGACGGTCGTCCTGTATATTCGACAAACACCAATGACACCGGTTTCTCCTACTTCCCTGGTTATGCAATCAACCAGGAAACTGGCGAGCGTCTGAATGTTATTTTCTTTGAAGACTCTTATCTGGCAGCACATGGCGGCCGGGATATGATCTGGAATCCTTCATCCACTATTTTGGATGGTTTGGGTAACCCGATCTTCGGTGGTCGTCATTGGGTGATGATTTCAGATACCAAATACGATGGTTGTGAAAGTCTTGCTACGATCATGCAGTCGAACTCACAATTGATTCGTCAGAATGCTTATCGTACGTTGATTTGGTCTGGTATGCCAACTGTTGCTCCTGGCTTTGATTTGCTGCCACTGCGAGACGGATTGATTCCGACCGAGACGAAGCTTCGCTTCCGCGTTACTCGCCCATATGCTCGTCTGGCATCCGGCTCGACAGCAAAGAATAATGGATTCCCTGTGTTCGCATTCAGCACTACAGATATTGTTCCGAGAAGACTGGGTGAGGATGGTAATACAAACTCTAATCAGGCACTGCTTGATAAGATACTCGTGGTACCGAACCCATACTATGCGATGGCTGGATACGAGAACAACAGGTTGGATACGAGGGTGAGGATCACAAATCTGCCTACTAGAGCTACGATTAATATCTATCAGCTCGATGGTACTCTTGTGCGCAGACTTTCTAAAGATGATCCGAATAACTCCTGGATTGACTGGGATGTGAGGAATCATAAAGGCTTGCCGATCGCAAGTGGTATGTACCTGATTCACGTAAATGCGGAAGGACTGGGTGAGACAGTGTTGCGGTGGTTTGGAGCAATGCGACCCGTAGACGTAACAAGTTATTAATGAAAACAGTGGGGCTGGCAACAGCCAGCCCCTATTTAAAATGTATCGTACACTTTTCTGTTATGAAAAATAAACTTACAAAGGCTGCATTATTCCTCTGCGCGTTGGGGTTATCAGTGCCGGCTATAGCTGGAAATAAAGATCGTGTAGGTCAGGCCGGTGCATCGGAGTTGCTCATCAATCCCTGGGGCCAGTCTACAGGTCTTTTCGGAATGAATACTTCCTATGTCAGAGGTATAGAGGCCATGAAGACAAATATTGCCGGTTTATCCTACGTTGAGGGTACGGAGGTCGGCTTCGCACATTCAATCTACCTAAAGGGCTCTAATGTCAGCGTTAGTAACCTGGCAATTGCGCAAAGAGTCGGAAATATCGGGGTTTTCGGTCTGAATGTGATGTCAATGGGTTTCGGAGAAATTACTGTGACTGATTATAATAATCCTGAGGGAACTGGTACCTATAAGCCACAATTCCTGAATTTTCAGTTGGGCTTTTCTAAGGCTTTTTCCAACAGCATCAGGGCTGGTATCGCTGCTACTTTTGTTTCCGAACAAGTGAGCAGTATCAGGGCTAACGGTGCCTGTTTTGACGCGGGTGTTCAGTATATCACCGGTAAGCGCGATAACTTCCATTTCGGTGTTACATTGAGGAATGTGGGTACCAATATGAGATTCTCCGGTACTGGTTTTGCCTTCAATACAGAAATGCCTCAGAATCCTACGGGTCAGAATTTCTTCGCTCATACTCCGGCTGAAAAGTTCGAAATGCCTACCTACCTCAATTTCGGCGTTTCCTATGACTTCTATCTTGATGAGAAGAGGCTTAAGAGTGAAGATGATCTGCCTCAGCATCGCGCAAGTGTTATGGCTAACTTTACATCTAATTCCTTTAACAACGACTATTTTGGTGGTGGTGTAGAGTACGCATTCAGGGAGACGTTTATGGTTCGTGGTGCTTACCGGTATGAAAGCGGTATTAACAGTGCCGAGAGTTCAACAACATTCTATACGGGAGTAAGTGCTGGTGCAACAGTCCAGAAAGGGATTGGTGAGAATGGCCCCATCCTCGCGATCGATTATTCCTACCGTCCTACTGTTCGTCCCAACAACGGAGTGCATACTTTCTCTGTTAGGTTGATGACCCGCGCCCGTAAGGCAGCAGTCGATACAGAATAGTTTTTTTCTTAAATTTGTTTAGCAACGCTTCTGTCCATAGCAGGAGCGTTGTACTTTTTTTTATCAAATACCAATTTTTATGGCAGAGATCAATTATGTGACCAAAGAGACACTTGAGCAGATGAAAGAAGAACTGTCTCAATTAAAAACTGCGGGAAGAGCTGAAATAGCCAGACAAATAGCGGAAGCAAGAGAGAAGGGAGATCTACGGGAGAATGCAGAGTATGATGCAGCAAAGGAGGCTCAGGGGTTACATGAAGCCAAGATTGCCCAGCTTGAAGCAGCGGTAATTTCAGCCCGTGTGTTAGATACTAAAGACATTGACATCAGCAAGGTATCTATTCTGAGCAAAGTAAAGGTTACTAATCTTGGAAATAATAAGAGCTTTGAATATCAGATTGTTTCAGAGAAGGAAGCGGATTTGAAAGCTGGTAAGATATCTGTAGGCTCACCGATCGGGAAAGGGCTACTGGGTAAAAGTATCGGTGATATCGCTGAGGTTCAGGCGCCAAGTGGCATACTTAAGTTTAAAATAGAAAACATTTCTATTTAGCATGAGCAGCATATTCACAAGGATCATTAAGGGTGAGATACCATCCTATAAGATAGCGGAGGATGAACATTTCTTTGCATTCCTGGACATATTCCCCATGAGAGAGGGGCATGTTTTGGTGATACCTAAAGAAGAAACGGACAAATTCTTTGATGTGAGTGATGAGCTGCTCGGTAAATGGCTGTTGTTTGCCAAGCCCATTGCAAAAGCTATTGAAAGGGCATTTCCCTGTGATCGGTGTGGTATGAGTGTTGTTGGTTTAGAAGTACCACATGCACATATGCATCTGATTCCGATAGACTCCTCTGATGATCTCAATTTTACCAGACCAAAGTTGAAGTTGTCCGAAATGGAACTCAAACAGGTTCAACAGAAAATACTAGAACAACTACAAGGCGCTTAGGCGCCTTTTTTATGCTTTGCTAATTCTCGACCCCTGCGTAATTCCCGGTACTGTCTTACTATGCTTTGCTGATACAGTCTACACTCCAGGCTTTTGCTTTATTAGCGAATAATGCGCGTGTCTTTTCCCAGGTGTCTCTGAAGAAGGCGGAATATCTGTAATGATCCAGATGGGCTTCGGATTCCCAGTGACTGTAGGTAAAGAATATTTCCTTCTGGTTCTTGTCCTGCCAGAGTTCGAGGTGGAGGCAACCTTCGAACGCTCTGATGGTCTGTTTGCGTTCTTCAAAGAGTTTCCTGAAGTTTTCCGTCTCGTCTGAACGGAATTCCATCTGAACGATTCGTATGATCATCCGAATATAATCTTGATTTTATTGTAAATGAGGTGATGCTCCTGGAAAAGTTGCAGGCCAAACAGACTGGCTGCCTGTCCGCGATTGACGGAAATTTCCAGGAAACCATTACTATTGAATCTGCAGAGGCGTTCGCCATCCCTGACATCGTTGTAGTGACTGCTCAATTCATTTACCTGCGTACCTCTGGCAAATGCAATCCGGAAGGATCGTCCCTGGCCTACAGAATCAAAAATGTTTCTGGATAGATTGGTAACCACATTCTCGAACCGGTCGATATGTATGACATGACATTCCACCTCGTTATCTGTAACGACGGGTTGCAGATTGACAGGGGCATGTTTAATCTCAGTGACCGGCAGTGAGGGGTCTCGCTGATTGATGTCTTTTAACTGCGAAATAAGCGTTCCTGTGTAATGGATGATTTCTGAAAAACTAGTGTCCTTAGTGACTTCGAGGCAGAGCCAGATCATTTCTGGTTCTTTACCAAACGCCAACGGGAGCAGTCCATTATCCGGTGCGATGAAGTAGTGGCCGTTCATTCTGCAGAGAATAATACGGGAGGGAACCTCACGGTATATGTCAAAAAGTGCGAGGTGGATTGAGCCGTCCGGGAAATTCCAGCAGGCAGCATTCAGAACATAGGCCGCCTGATGAAGATGATAGGGCTCGACCTCGTGGCTGATATCCATCAGGGGAATGTCCGGAATGTGCTGCATCAGAATTCCTTTCATGGAGGCTACTGAGGCATCCTGAAGACCAAAATCCGATAACAGGGTAACACACCGCATGGATCAGCAAAAGTAGGCCGCAAGTTGCGTTTATTCTAACGAGATTAGCTGTATGATCAACAAAATATTTTAGAAGTTTGAACGTTCTATCTGTTGACTAACTTTACGACCACAAGCCATTTATCATGCGAGTATTTGCCGGTCTTATCCTGATCATTCTGGTCGCCTTAGTGTCCTGCAGGAAAGATACGCTATTGACATCGGGAGGAGATCTTCATTTTTCGACAGATACGCTCACCTTTGATACCGTTTTCACTCAGTTTGCCAGCTTCACTGCAGCGGTGAAGATCTATAATCCGCAGAACCAGAGAGTGAAGCTGAGCGCCGTCAGAGTGGAGGGGGGTGATGCTTCTTTCTTTCAACTCAATGTCAATGGGATTTCCGGTAATAACATCCCTGATGTCGAAATGGAACCTAATGACAGTATCTATGTCTTTGCGACGGTGAATATCGATCCGACCAACGATAACAACCCGTTCATTATACAGGACCGTCTGGTGGCTCATCTGAACGGTAAGGAATTCTCGATACCCCTGATTGCCTATGGTCAGAATGCCCACTATATTATCGACAGCGTAATCAGCCAGCATACAACCTGGGTGAATGACAAGCCGTATGTGATCATGAAGAATGCGCTGGTGGCGAAAGACTTTACGCTGACGATAGAGAAGGGTTGCAGGGTATATGTTCATGCAGACTCCAGGCTGTTTGTGGAAGGAACGCTGAAGGTGATGGGAACGAAGGAAGACAGCGTGATCTTTCAGGGTGATCGTCTCGACCGGAATTACTTCGGGAATGAGGGCTATCCCGGAGAATGGGGCGGGATCTACTTTACAGGAAATAGTAAGAACAATGAGCTCAACTGGGCGATACTCAGGAACTGTGGCAATAGCACCCGATTAGGAGCGTCTGTGCTGCTTCCTGCTGCTATCCAGATCAATACAGACTCTGTGTGGGGAAGCACTCCGCAGCTGGTTTTGAGAAATACGATGATTCAGAATTCAATCGGCTATGGGCTATTGAGTTTTAGTGCGCATGTGGAGGCTGAGAACACCATGATCAATGATTGCGGGGCGCAGGCGCTGGCGCTGTTTCAGGGAGGTAGATACAATTTCAGGAACTGTAACTTCATCAACTACCTGCCTTCTAAGCTGAGTCATATTGATAATCCGACGGTGGCGGTGCTCAATTATTTCGACATCAGCAATACCCAGTATGTGGCGGGGGACCTGCAGGCTTCATTTTCTAATTGCGTCATTTACGGATCGATCGATAATGAGTTGTTTGCTCATGAAAGACCCGGTGCCGGTTTTCAGGTGAGCTTTCAGAACTGTCTGATCAAACATCAGGACACGATACCTTCCAACGTGCAGACTTCAGATTGCATCTTCAATCAGGATCCTTTGTTTGTGGAGCCAGTAAAGTGGGACTTCCATTTGCAGCCGGGATCTCCGCTTATCGATAAGGGAATCAATAATGGGGTGGTGATTGACCTGGACAATAAGCCGCGCAATGGAATTCCCGATATCGGGGTCTATGAATTCCAGTAGTTAGCTGGCTTTCAGGGAGGGGTCTTCGACTCTGGTAGACCGGAGGGCGGGATATAAGGCCGCCAGGAAACCCACCAGTGCCACAGTGACTATTACGACGAAAACATCCATCAGGCGCAGTGCGACAGGGTAGGCGTCGATGAGGAAAGCACCCTGTAGCCGGATCCATTGAAAATGCTGCTGGCCGAGGCAAATGGCAATTCCCAACAGCAGGCCGATACCACCACCGATGGCAGCCCAGAGCACCCCTTCCATCAAAAAGATACCCCGGATCATACGAGGGGTGGCACCCATGGCCTTCAGAATGGCAATGTCTTTTTGTTTTTCAAGCACCAGCATGGTCAGGGCCCCGACCATGTTGAAGGAGGCTATCAGCAGGACCAGCACCAGAATGGCGTAAACGACCCATTTTTCGGTCTTCATGACCATGTAAAGTGTTCGGTTTTGCTCGTACCTCGTTGCAACAAGATACTGATCTCCGAGGAGCTGCGCCAATTGCTGCTTGATTTCGGCGGGATCTACATCTGGCAGAACACTAAGTTCCAGCGAAGACAACTGGCCTGGCTGGAGAAATAGTTCCTGAACGAGGGGGAAACTTGCCAGAATGAATTTGCCATCAAACTCTTCCTGAACCCTGAAAATGCCGTCTGGTTTGAGTTTAAGACTCTGAAAGGCGTCGGTGGGATTCAATGCGGCATTTCTGATTTGCGGGTTGGGATAGTAAACGGTGAGTTGGCTGAAGACGTTTTCCGGATCGAGACCTAATTGTGCCGCGATTCTGAGACCGACAATTGCCGTTGGGATAGGGGATTGGGAAACAGCGCTCCTGCCGGAATAGATGTAGGGTAGGATGTTGTTGACCCCGATATATTGATGGTCTATACCCTTGAGTGTTGCGATATACTGTTCCTCATTACTATTCAGCAGCACATTATCCTCAATGACCTTTGCGAAAGCCTGAATGCCCGGGATGGAAGCCAGCTTCTCTATTGGTAAATCTGATTCAGAAAAGAACTTGCCCTTCTTTGCGGTGATTTTGATGTCAGGATAAAATGACTTGTAGAGTTCTTTGATGAGATCTTCAAAGCCATTGAATACGGAGAACAGGACAATCAGGGCGCCGCTTCCCACGGCGATAGCGGCCATGCTGATACGGGAGAGCACGGGGACGACATTTGCGGAACGCTTTCCCCGCAGATAGCGCCAGGCTAATTGCCAGATGAGCATCATCTGTCGGGTTTATTGTTCATCGGGTTGATCAGTGGACGATTTGTCTCCGGTTTGTTTTTCCTCGTTAATCTTCCGGAACAGTTCTTCCATTTTGAACACGTAATCGAGCGTATCATCGGTGAAGAACTGAAGTTCCGGTACTCTGCGGAGCTGATTTCTGACGCGGTTTCCGAGTGATTTCCGGATTTCGGAGGTGCGTTCCTTAATTTGGCGCATCAGGACAGCTGGCTCCTTTATTTGAAAAAAACTCAGGTAAACACGGGCTTCGAGCAGATCTGGAGTCATTGTCACCTTGGATATGGAAAGCATACCGCCATCAATGACATTGAGACCCTCTCTCTGGAAAATGTCGCTCAGTTCCTCCTTGACTATGTTCGCTACCTGTTTTTGTCGTTTAGATTCTTCCATAGAATGAATTCGTCTGTAAAGTTAAAGCATCTCCGGGTTAGGGCCTCTGTGTCGGGGATGTAAAAGAAAAGTGTAAATTCGTAACCCATAATTTTTGTCATGCATAGAGTTTTAATCATTGCCGGTCTGTTGGTTACCGTGGCATTTACTGCTTGTGAGGAGAGAGGGCCAGCAATAGATTTCAGTACCACAACGATTAAGTCGGTTGATACTACCTATCTCGCGAGCCCTGAGGCGCCGGAGCCCAGGCATATTCTAGTTGAAGAAGCTACGGGGGTGCAATGTCCGAACTGTCCTGCGGGAACGAAAATTCTTCAGAAAGCGGATTCTACCTATCCCGGTCGGGTAGTAGTTGTGGCGATACACGCTGGTAAGCTTACTGATCCTATGGCGAATTCGAAGCACCTTCTGTTTAATAACGACCTGCTACCGCTGTATAGTTTTTTTGGTGCAGAGCCTAATAAGCCGGCGGCTGTTTTTGACAGGGTGCCCGTAAATGGTTCTTACTTCATTGATTCGAGGAATATGTGGCCGAACCTGATGGAGCAGCGATTGGCGAAGCCTTCACCTGTGAATCTGAGTCTGACCAGTTCCTACAACGATGAAACGGGAGAGGATACGATCAGTGTTCGGGTGGCTTATACACAGGATGTTCAGGCGAATCAGAGCATTGGTATTTACATAACTGAAAATGGCATTATTGATCCGCAGATAGATGGGTTGAACATCATTGATGACTACGAGCACAACCATGTACTTCGTCAGAATGTTACCCCATTAAACGGCACGAGCTTTCTCGACACCCTTGCTGTGAAGGAAAAAGGGAGAGTGTATGAGCGGACATTCATTTATAAGATACCAGAATCTGCCTATACTGTCGAAGGCAAGAAGTGGAACCTCAACAACTGTAAGGTGGTGGCTTTTGTTTTCGATAATGAATCAGAAAGTAAGGAGGTTTTGCAGGTGGCTGAAATTTCCCTGAAGTAATTCCTTAATAATTATCGTGGTTAGAAAGTAGCCCGGGCAGAGATGATGAAATTTCTTCCCGGCGCTACGATACCCGAACTATAGGTTCTGTAACGTAGATCGAGCATGTTTTCGAGTCCGGCGTTGATGGTCAGGCTTTTATTTAATTGGTATCCGGCTTTGAAGTTGAGTGTGAACCAGGATGGGGCATAAGGGTTTCCTTCGGCGTCCATAGCATACATATAGTCCTTTTCTTTTTCCTCTTGTGGGAGATCTGCAAAAGATACTCCGCCATTATACATTCCATAGAGATCGAGCTGCAGTTTGGAAGTTTTATAGGTAAGGTGCGTTACGCCGTACATCGGTGCGGCATGCCGCAGCGGGCTCTTTGAGCCATTGTCCAGTTCTTCTTCACCCTTCTGGTAATTGAAACGGGAATAGATGCCAAATCCTCCTGGGAGTTTCAGGTCGAGACCGAACTGAACACCGTAGACGGTGGCGTTTGCGGCATTTTTCATGGCCATTACCCTGCTGAGCTCACCATCATAAATGATGCTGTCATTGCCGTTTAATTGATGAGGCCTTCGGACCAGAGCGTTGGTTAATAGCGTGTAGAACACGGTGGCATCGACCTTCAGGCGCGTGCCGAAGATCTGAGCGAACCCGGCTTCCAGATTATAGGCATATTCCGCGTTAAGAGCAGGATTGGGCACCATGACGCTTCCTGGTTCTGAGTCGAAGATCTTGCCCATGTCGTCCACATTAGGTGCGCGGAAACCGGAGGAGAAGTTGGTACTGACGGTTGTTTTTGGGGAGGGGTTGAAGACCATACCGAGACTGCCGGTGAGGGCGCCGTTGTTTAGATTGGCATCTGTGAATGGAAGGCCATAAAAGCTGGAATCGAAATGGGCGTCCAATGCGAATTGGGTGTAACGTCCGGCCAGTTGAAGCAGAAGATCGGGACGTAGCTGGTATTGATAGCTGAGATAGGCTGCGTAGGACTTCCATTGGGCCTGTGGATAGCGGGGAGCGCCTGGTTGAGTGCTGTTGGTGGTGATGTCCTCGTCCTTTCCGGTAGAGCTGACGTCATTAAGAACCGCTTCAAGCCCATAAAAGAATTTGTGTTTTCCGGAGTGTTTATAGAAATCGAGATTTGCGGACCAGGCGTCCACCTTTTCCAGGCGCGTTCTGCGTTCTGGATCATTGAAGTCCCGGTCTATTCTGCTCTCTTCAAACTGTTGGAAGGCGAGATTCAGGGATGCGCCATCCATTAATACGTTTGGTTTTGCGTAGGAGATATTCAGGTGGTTCATGAGCCAGAGCTGTGGACCGTAATCCCATTCTGCGCTGCGGGGGTTGCCGTTTCGATAGCGGATCAAACGGTCGTAACGAGAGTAGGAGCTGGTAGTTGAGTAATGCAGGCCATAGTTTAGAGTCCAGTACTGATTGGGTTTGAAGCTCAGCTTTTGCATCAGGTTGAACTGGTGGTAACCGGTTGGAGTTTGTACGAGTGGGTCGGGATTGGTGACAGTGATATCCTGTCCATTTTGGCGTGCGACATAAGATGTGCGTAGGTATTCATCAGGGCCGTTGCTGCCCATTCTGAGATCGCGGAATTCGGAATAGGAGAGGCTGGATAATCCTGCCCATTTTTTCCCGCCGAGTCCGACATCGAAATGGCTGGTGAATTCCTGATTGGCAGAGGCGAAACGCACTGCTGCGCTTCCTTTGGTGATGGTGTGATCAGTGGAGGAGAATTCCGGCCTCAGAGTTTGGAAGCTCATCACGCCGCCGATGGCATCGCTGCCGTAGATGACAGAACCTGGTCCGAAGAATACTTCGGTATTTTCCAGTGTGAAGGGGTCGAGGGAGATGACATTCTGCAGATTTCCGCTTCTGAAAATAGCGGTGTTCATACGGACCCCATCGATAGACATCAGGAGCCTGTTCGTTGAGAAGCCACGTATCATGGGGCTGCCGCCGCCCAACTGGCTTTTCTGAATGTAGACTTCGCCGGACAGGGCGAGCATATCGGCTGCAGTCTGAGGATTCTGAAAAGCGACATCTGCGCGGGAAATGCGGGTGATGTAGGCGGGTACCTCTTTACGGGACTGGCGCCAGCGGGAGGCGGAGAGCACGACCTGGTCGAGCGAGACGCCGGATGGAATGAGGAGTACTAGGAAATTTGCCTGTTCGAGTTCGAAAAAGCTCTTTTGTTCTTCGAGGTAGCCGAGAAGGCGGATAGAAATGGAATTTGCTGTTCTTAAATGGGAAATATCTGCTTTGCCTGCTTCATCAGTAACTACAGGTTCTGCGTTGCCGCCGCTGATGATAACCCCCTGGAGTGGATGACCGGTTTCCTGAGAGCGAACTTCGAGGACCTGAGCGAAACCGGAGTGGAAGCAAGAGAGGAGGAGACAGAGCAGTAGCAGTTTATTCATTGCAGACAGAAACTTAATATGGTACTTACCTGAGTTGCGGAAATGTTTTACAGAGGTAAGGCAAAATAATATAAAAAGTTAAGGGTGCGGGGGGAATTGACCATAACGGGGGAATTGATGGGATATCTATTGCTCCAGACTGTATCTTTGGAACCATTAAAATTAATCTGTGAAGTACAGGTACGCATTACTGATAGTCCTTATCATTCTGATTGTTGATCAGGCATCCAAGATTTATATCAAGACCAATTTTTACTATGGTGAAGAGGTGAACGTTTTGGGTGATTGGTTCAGGCTGCATTTTATAGAGAATGAGGGGATGGCATTTGGGATGAAATTGAGTCAGGCAGAGACTGGAAAGCTGATCCTTACATTATTCCGGTTGGTTGCGGTGGTATTTGGATTCTATCTCCTGAAGCGGCTGGTAGATAAGCAGTATAAAAGAGGCGCTGTTATCTGCGGAGCACTCATACTTGCGGGCGCGATGGGCAACCTGATAGATAGTATTTTCTATGGAATGATCTTCACAGAAAGTTCTTTCCATATTGCTCGATTGGTGCCATTTGGAGAGGGGTATGGGAAGCTTTTTCACGGGAAGGTAGTGGACATGCTGTATTTCCCTTTGATTGATGTGCCTATGCCGGATTGGGTACCATTTATAGGGGGGAGGAACTTTGCATTTTTTGAGCCGGTGTTCAATATTGCTGATGCGGCGATTTCTGTTGGTGTGCTGACACTGGTTTTCTTCCAGAAGCGACTCATACATAAGGAAGAAGAGGAGCAGAAGACAGTAGCCGGGAGGGAGGAAGAAACGGCATCAACCATTTAGAGATATGTCAAAGGAGCCTCAGGAACTTATTCCAATTAATGTCTGGCTTGCGGGCAGGAGCTACCGGATTCGTATTCGACCTGAGGAAGAGGAGGCGGTACGAAAGGCTGTGAAAGTGGCGGATGAAAAGATTATGGAGCTGCGACATTCCTATGCGGGGAAAGACGATCAGGACTTTGTGGCGATGTGTTTATTGATGTATGCTGCTGACAGTGCTATTGAGACGTTCCACAGTCCGGTGATACAGCAGGAAATCCAGTCGATGTTGGGGCGGATTGAGTCGGTTCTGGATATAAAGCGGTGAGGGTTATTGACTTTTGCGTTTGAGTGTTAGCTGGGTATGGCTCATAGGTTTTCTGTTTCATATAAATATTCTCGATAGTTGCGCGTCCAGCGTAGCTTTTGACTATTTTCGGGAGAAATAACTTCACTTGAAACTGTTTAGAATGACGATGCTGATGGCAGCGATGGTTGCCACCACTGTAACGATGTATGCACAAACTGCTGAAGAGATTGTCAAGAAGCATATTGAGGCGATAGGGGGTGAAGAAAACTGGAAGAAAGTGAAGACCCTTAAGATGAAAGGAAGTGTAACTGCCAATGGGATGGAGATTCCCGTTTCGATAGTGAATGAAGATAACAAGGCGATGCGCATGGATTATGAATTGATGGGGACTCAGAACTACATGATCGTCACAACAGGTGAGGGTTGGATGTATTTTCCTGTTCAGGGGCAGACGCAGCCAGAGGCGTTGCCTGCAGATCAGGTTAAGGAAATGCAGGATCAGCTGGATCTTGAAGGAGAGCTGGTAGGATATGCTGAGAAAGGGAGCAAGGTAGAGTTTGTTGGTAAGGAAGATATGGAGGGTGCTGAGGTATTCAAGGTGAAGCTGATCAAGAAAGATGGCAAAGAGAAGACCTTGTTCTTTGATGTTGCGAATTATTATCTGTTGAAGGAAACGCAAATGGTGAATGCGGAGGGGAAAGAAGTGGAGGCAACGAATACCTTTTCAAATTTCAAGAAATTGAAAGAGGGGATCACTGTTCCAATGACAGTAGAGTCTGATATGGGTCCGATAACCTTGACAGATGTTGAGATTAATACGGCCATTGACGAAAACCTGTTTAAGCCGTCGAATTAATTTACAACTTACAAATTGCCAATTTAAGCCCGGTTTTGCCGGGCTTTTTTTATTGGTGATCAACGGGAGAGAGCACACGAGGTGCAGGTGTTATCTGCTGTTGAGGCAAAATTGCGGAATGTGCGGATGCGGGTGTTGGATGGAGATGGGATGGGTTCGGAGTAGTCAGTGAACAGTAGTCAGTCAATAATCAGGAACAGCGATATTACTTGCTTCATACAACTGGGTTACCTAATCAAAATAGAAAGGCCAGCTTACGCTGGCCTTTCTGATAGTTAAACTTTATCGTGATTACTTATTCTGAGACTTCTGTATTTAGCTCGTCGAAATCAAACACAAGGGAGAAGCGGAATGTATTGGACAGTGGGTTGCGGTTGATGCCTGTTCCGGAGGGGATCAGGTAAGATGCGTTGATGGTAAATACGTTGAGTTTGACGCCGATACCAGCAGTGAGGAATTTCCTGTCGCCTTTAGTGGCATGTTCCCAGAAGTAACCGCCACGAACGGCAAATTGATTTTGGTACCAGTATTCCACACCAGCGGAAACCTGGAATTCCCTTAGTTCTTCGCTGAAGCCACCGGGGGCGTCGCTGAAGGAGCCTAACATACCAGAGACCACTGATTTTTCAGGAATATAATATGCGGGTGTGCCAGAAGTAGAACTATCCTGAGGTGTAGGTACCAGGAGTTTGTTGACATCGACTGCGAAAGTGATTTTGTTGTACTCGTCAATCCCTTTAGTGTACGCTGCACCGATGCCGAGGTTGATGGGGATGAAATCGCGGCGGGTGGAGGTATAGGAAATTTTGGAGCCGACATTGCTTAATACAGCACCGAAGCTGAAATTATTGCTGCGGAACTCATCGACTTCCTGAGTTCTTGTATAATAGACGCCCAGGTCGGCAGCAAATGCCTTGCCCGGCTTATAATCGATGCCATTTCCGCCAGTGGCACCTAACCCAGATGCGATTCCAGAGTGGACGTATCGAAGTGAGACACCTGTTGAAAGGAATTCGGAGAGGCGGCGGGAGTATCCCAGGTCGACTGACCATTCTCTGGGTTTGCCGGTGCCGAGAGGCTTCATATCCAGACTGGTGAAATTGATATCACCGAGGTTGAAGTAACGCAGGGAGCCGCTGATTGCCTGATTGTCATTTTCCCCGAATTTGAAATAACCAGAAAGATAGCCCAGCCAGATATCCGGAACGAGGTCTCTCAACCAGGGAGTATACGTCATGGAAACCCCAAACTTCTTTGGTGCAAATGGGATCTTTCCGACATTCCAATATTGAGCATTGGCGTCTGGGGAGATGGCAATACCTACATCGCCCATGGCGCCGGAACGAGCATCCGGTGAGATCCTAAGGAAAGGAACTGCAGTAGTGATCGTATTCACTTGTCCACTAGCATTAGTGTTTTGAGCGAAGGATTGGGTCGCGCAGGCAGTTAAGATGCTTAATCCGATTAAAGCAAAACGTTTTGCCATTTAATGATGATTTATTTTAAAGTTATGCAAAGGTATTCGATTTGAACCTGTCGGCAAACACTCAATGAGTGCCGGAGGGGGGGGTGAATTTATGATTTTTCTCTTATTAACGCACAATCACCAGTTTTTGGTATGCTGAAGTTTGAAGTCCTTTGTCTGTTGTGATATTCACCCTGTATACATATATACCGCTTGGAAGCATAGTGCCATTGTCGTCTGTACCATCCCAGGAGATTTCATTGGTACGGCTTCCGTTTGGTGTAAATGTTTCTTTGATTGTTCTGACATAACCGCCCATTGTATTAAATATCTGTATGGTTATATTCATTTGTTGTTCAGGGTGGTTGTGTTCAAAGACGAAATTAGTTACATCGCTGAAGGGGTTCGGGTAGTTCATTAGGTTTCTAACGAGGACGACCTCACCGTTCACCACTTCAAAATGAACCGTTCCTTCGCCGGAATTATTGTTCATGTCCCAGGCCTTTACTCTGAGGGAGTGTCTTCCATCGGGGAGGCCGGATATGGGGAAAGAAACATAGCCGCGGGTACAATCGTCGGGCGCGGTTTCGTAATAATCATTCAAGATATACGGGGCTTCATACTGATCATCAAGGATTGCGGTCAGATCGTGGCCGACGCTATTGCCGGAGACGTTTATGCCGGTTTCATCGAAAAGCTGTACGTAAAGCAGGCTGTTGGTGCCTGTGAGGCCTCCGTCAATGAACAATGAATCATTCATAAAAGGTTTTACGATAGGGGCGTCGTCTTCAATGACCGGGTTGTCGGAAAAGCCGCCGATAACCATGCTGGAATCTATGCCTGCCGCGTCCGTAAGGCCATTTTCAGCATAGTAGCTGATTTTTCCGATACCATAATCGTAGTTGATGTCTTTGGGCGTTATGAATGTCACGGAGAAACGTCCGTTCGTCACAGTGGCTTTTCCTCTGTAGATGATATTATTCTGAACCGTGAAAGTTTTCTGCGTGCCATTCTCTGGGAGGGTGGTCCTTGTTTTGGGTTTATCGTATATCGTGAGGTAGACCGTTCCATTGAAATCTGTAATTACCTGATCGTTATTGTCCCTGATACTTCCTTTAACCGTGTGTTTTCCGAGGGCTGAAAGTGTGTCAGTAGGTTTGTTGCTATCACCGGCGTACACTTCATCAGTGCTGACTTTGTGTTCAGGGAAAGCGGGTTTCAGAGCGGGATCGCCCAACAGAGCAAATTTGCGGTAGTTGGCGAGGGCAAATTCATTTCCAGGTGATACATAGGTTAGATTCTTGCTATGGCGGATGGCATCTCCGAATGTGAGCCATTGTCCATTCACCTGGTTAAACTGCGTACGGATATAGGACATATTCATCGGCCTGTTCAGGTGCTGATATACGAGTTGAGTGGTCGTTAGCAGAGCGATAGCGCCACCATCTTCTTTAAGAATTAGTTTTTCACCTGCGGAAACATGGGCTGGTTCATCGTATTTGCTGAACTCGCAGGTAGCGGTAACGATGATTGGCAGTTTGTTGATATTCTTCCAGCCATTGAAATCGTCCTGTGTGAGAATTCTTTCATGTGCCAGGGTGATGATACTGCCATGTCCATTGTAATTTATCAGGAACGTCCCTTTGAAGACCGCATCATTGATGGCTTTGTTGGCTTCAGGAGCACGAACGCCACCGGGGGTAGAAATGGTTGGAATAGCGGCCAGGTGGATCTTATTCGGGTTGTAGATCTGATTGGTGATCATCTGGGTCATGATCTCACCATCTTCGAAATGCACCAGTCCATCCCCATTGTCTGTCACGATGGTGGTGGAAAGACGCCATGGACCGAGTGAGGCGGGGCTTGCGTAGCCGATGATCTTTTCGACCACCTTCATAGCCGAAGTTGCGGTAGCAACAGGGAGGCGGCCGACTGCTACATCCAGTGTATTAGCGATGGACCAGTCTTCGACATTTTCATTCTGATCGAGGAATCCAAAAAAATCGTCGGAGCAATAGGCTACCAGCGTTGCCACTGATTCGGAAGTTTCGTAGGTAGGGACGAAGTTGGTATTATTGGTTACGCGGTCTTTGTAGTCAAAGGAGGCGTCTCCGAGCAGCAGCAGGTAGCGGGGCATTTCAGTTGTGTCGTTTCCTGCGCGATCATAGAACATCTTTACAAAATCCCTGATTGCTGAAATGTCCTGAGAGCCGGAGCTAAACTCATTGTAAATCACATCTGTAGTTGTGACCAGGACCCGTAGCTGGTTTTTCTGTCTGTGGAAATCGGCCAGTTTTTCTGCGGCGTCGACAAAATCCTTGTGCGTGACGATAACATAGTCGACCTGATTGCTGCCATGAAGATTCTGGTTCTCTACTTTATGAACGAATTCGGGGGTATGATAGCTGGTTCCATCGTGTGCAATAAATTCATGAAATTGTCCTGCAGCCTGTTTGAAAATGAAATTACCTCCCGAGATATTCCCATTCATTTTTGTGGGTTCAAGAGGGTTAGTGATATCCCAAACGACGATATTACTGTTGGCATTTGCCATGCGATATTCAGCGATGCTGAAGGTGCCAACGGTATTCCAGTCACTGAAAAAGAATTGTGGGCCATTGAAGGAGAGTGACGTCCTGTAGTTCAGTTCCAGAAAATCCAGGTAACCTTTTCCTGAGGAGGCTGCGGGGGTATAAGTGAGATCGAACACTGCTGTGTTACTGTTTACGGCAACTTTCTGATCGCCGAGGTAGTTGGCGATAGCGTTTGCCTCTGAATTTGGGGGGATCTGACCGAAGCTCCTTGAGACGATTTGCTGTCCATTGAGGTTTATGGCAAAGAGATTACCTGCTGCCGGGGACCGTGATCCGATGTGGTAGCGGACATACATGCTATCCGTCGCCGAGCCCAGGTCGAAGCTGAAAGATCTGGAATTCTGACCCCCGGGATCTGTGCTGAATTCTTCACCCCACCATAATTTTCCGAAATTTCTGAGGTTGACGAGGTCATTATTGTGTGCCTGATAGGCATCCGTAGATGTTGAAACGACATCTGCGGGATCATTGACGGAAGCCGATTGTACCCTTTTTCCGGGTCCCTGATCGAAATTCAGGAAGTAATAGGCGTTGTCTTCGTAGATATTATGTTGATAATGAAATCTTCTGCTGCTTTCGTTTTTCACCCATGCGTGGGGGCCGTTGGCATAGAAAAGGATGTAGTCATTCGCATCGAATTTATTGTCTCCACCATCTACGACAACGATGGCATTTTCCTGGAGGTCGTCATAACGGAACGCTGCGTTATTTTCAGGAAGCAGTGTGCCGCCGTTACCATATAGCCTGATATGAGAGGGGTTGATCTGGTTTGGATCGATACCGAGCTTTGATTGAAGGAAACTGTAATCAATCTTATAGACACCCCTTTCTTTTACAGATATTTTGTACCAGTTGCCCTGAGCCAGCACGCTGGGGCTGGCAGTTGTTTTTGCTTTGATGTCGCTTTGAGGTTGTGCAGCAGCTTCAGTGAGTTTAAGGGAGATAAAGCTAAGTTGAGCTGGTTGTCTGGTGGCTGGTGCGAGGTTGTAGGCGGGAATTCTGATAAATGCGAAAGGCCTTTTGCGTTCCATTCCAAGAATGATGTCGAGATCTTTTGCTGGCTTGAGTTGAACACTATCCGGCAGGCCTGGGACTTCTGAGTAACGGGCATGAAGAACCTCGACTGTGGGTTGCTGGTAGTGCTGCAGCCAAACTTTCCTGATGATATAACCATCCTTTATCTGATCGGCAGATACTTCAAATTCCAGGTTGGCTGGTTGAGCGAAGACTGGTACTGTTGCCACCAGGTAGGTGAGGAAGGCAATTAGTTTTCTCATTTTATATATAGTTGCTGGTTAAATCCGGCCTATCAAAATTACGCAAATTGAAACTTGGGATTGTCACGTGTTCAAGATGCTTCAGGAGATATTAACGAAATTTGACTGGGATTATTGCGCATGGGGGGCGGGTGTTGACAGCAATGATCGAGCGGCGCTGGACAGGACTTTGGATTAGCCCCCGGGTTTTCTACCTGAGATACGGGGATTGAAGTCCAGTAAATTGCATCCACAAGTGTGAGTATATTTTTTCTTCTGCTTTAGTGCAAAGGCTTGACATTTTGAAAAGAATGCTCTAACATTGTAACGCTTTTAACAATTTTCAACGAATCGTAGCAAATATTTTTCTCTGATTATGAAAAGAACTCTCATTGGCGTGAGCATGCTGTGTATCGGAGCAGCGACCCTCTTGTCAGCCTGCTCTTCGAACAGATCTTCCGGCGTGTCCAGAGCCACCGGTTGGGATTATAACGACCCACGCCTGGGCGGTTTCCATGTGCCAGATTACCCAGGGCAGCAGACAGGACCAGGACTTACATTTATAGAAGGTGGCCGTTTTACAATGGGACAAACTGAAGAAGATCTGCTCATGGAGCGTAATAATATACCCAGAACTGTTTCTGTATCATCCTTTTATATGGATGAAACGGAGGTGGCCAACGTTCACTACAGGGAATATATTTACTGGTTGCAGCGTTCTTATGGTTCTGACTATCCTGAACACATTGCAAGGGCGCTTCCAGATACTACTACATGGCGCAGGGCGCTTTCCTATAATGAGCCATTGGTTCAGTATTATTTTCGCCATGCCGCGTATAACTTCTATCCGGTCGTGGGTGTGAACTGGTACCAGGCAAATGAGTTTGCAAGGTGGCGCAGTGACAGGGTGAACGAGCAGATATTGATGAAGAATGGTATGCTTGAGAAGAATCCTAACCAGGTGAACGAAGACGTGTTCACTACTGAAACTTATGTTGCCGGACAGTATGAGGGTGCGGCTGGCAGAAGGCGTCTGCGTGATCTTGATCCTAGTGGCGCTGGTCGCAGAAACGTCACTTATTCTGATGGTTATCTGTTGCCGAATTATCGTCTACCGACAGAAGCTGAGTGGGAATATGCTGCACTTGGTCTTATAGGAAACAATCCTGAGCCTGCTACTAAACGCCGTCGTGGTGAAGAGGTGCTCACAGACAGGAATGTATACCCATGGGGTCCTAAAGAAACTGTGCGTGCTAATCAGCGTAATGCACAGCAGGGTGAGTTCCTTGGTAACTTCCGTCGCGGTCGTGGTGATTTGATGGGTGTTCCTGGTGGATTGAATGACAATGCAGATATCCCTGCTCCGATCTTCTCTTTCAAACCAAATGCTTTTGGTCTATATAACATGGCTGGTAACGTTAGCGAGTGGGTTGCTGATACCTACCGTCCGATGACGCACCAGGATGCTGAAGACTTCCGTCCATTCCGTGGTAACGTTTATGATGCATACAGGCGCATTGCTGAGGATAACTCTCTGGAAGAAAAAGACAGCCTTGGTCGTCTTTCCACTCGCCTGATGACACCGGAAGAGCTTGCTGCAAAACGCAATCAGGACTTTATGGTCAACGATGCGGATGCCCGTGATTATATTGATGGAGATTCTGTATTTGTTTATGACTATGGTCGTACAACGCTGATCAACAATGACAGCCGTGTGATCAAAGGTGGTAGCTGGGCAGACCGTGCTTACTGGCTCTCTCCAGGTACCCGTCGCTTCCATCAGGCAAACCAGGGTAGTTCTACTATCGGTTTCCGTCTTGCAATGGACCGTCTGGGTAGTCCTACCGGTGATAACACTATGGGTTCCGGAAATTATTTCAGCAGCGGTAGAAGAAGATAAAAACTGCTCACTGCATAAAAGGACCCCTCCAAAATGGAGGGGTTTTTTATTTTTATCAGGTCAAACCTTTTTAGTCTTGGAATTAGCTTCACTCTACGAAATATACCTACGCCATCCCCGGATTCAGACTGACACCAGAAAGCTTCGGAAGGGGGATCTTTTTTTTGCCCTGAAGGGCCCGAATTTCAATGGCAATGAATTTGCTCTGCCGGCGTTGGAAAATGGTGCGGCCTATGTGGTGGTGGATGAAACCCCTGGCGTTGAGGATGAAAGAATTATTGAAGTGCCTGATGTGTTGACGACACTACAGCAATTAGCATCCTACCATCGTTTGAAGCTTGATATTCCTATTCTGGCAATAACCGGATCGAATGGAAAGACGACTACCAAGGAGCTGGTCACTGCTGGCCTGAGAACCCGTTTTTGCACCTATGCTACTGAGGGTAATCTCAATAATCACATAGGTGTTCCTCTGACGATTCTTCGCATTGGGAGTGACGCTGAATTAGCTGTGATAGAGATGGGTGCAAATCACCAGAAGGAAATAGCTTCCTATTGTGAGATTGCGAGGCCTACGCACGGGCTGATCACAAACTGTGGGAAGGCGCATATAGAAGGATTTGGAGGTGAAGAGGGGGTGAGAAAGGGTAAGGGTGAACTTTTTGAGTTCCTCAGGGATACGGGAGGGCTGGTTTTCAGAAATTCGGAGCTATCCTATCTTGCTACGATGGCGGAGGGAATTGCGCAGCAGATCACCTATGGGACTCACAATGCGCATATACCCGGAAGGATCATTGGAGCGAATCCATTTTTAGAAGTAGCTGTGTTGAAATCGGGCGCGGAATGTACGATCCGGACGCAGCTAGTGGGAGATTATAATTTTCCAAACGTCATGGCTGCGGTGGCGGTGGGGTTACATTTTGGCGTGTCGATAGATTCTTTGCGAGCTGCGATAGAGAACTATCAGCCGGATAATAGTCGCAGTCAGTTTGTGGATAGAGGAGGCAATAAGGTGATCCTTGACGCTTATAATGCGAACCCCACCAGTATGCGGGCCGCGATATCCAATTTTGCGGCGCAGAGCATGCCTGAAAAGATGTTATGGATCGGTGCTATGAAGGAGATGGGTGAGGACGAAGTAAGGGAGCACCAGGAGCTGGTTGATTTCATCCAAAACTTTCGGTGGAGTGATGTGATTTTGGTAGGGAAAGAATTTGAGCATATCCGTCACCCTTTTACCTGGTATTGTGACTCTGGGGCGGCAGCTGCGGAAATAAAGAAGCAGCAGCTTACAGGAGCGTCTATTCTGATTAAGGGCTCGAGGGGAAGCAAAATGGAACTGATGTTAGAGGCGATCTGACATCGAGCATATGAAACAGGCTCCTGGCGCAATAGCTGAACATTACCATTAGTGACCAAAGTTACAGTTGTCAGACCGATGAATCCTCAGATTCACGTAGTGTGTAGCAGTCGTCACCTGGCTGAGCAAACATCATCAGATAAATTCGCTGAGTTCCAGCCAGCGTAATTCTTTTTCTTCGAGCGCATTGGTGATTTCGACGATCCGGACGCTTAGCTGTTGCATTTCGTCATAGTTCAGACCGGGATCGCTCATGCGGTTGCTTATTTCAAGCTTTTCCTTTTCCAATGCTGGAATCTCCTTTTCCAGGCGTTCGAACTCCCTTTGCTCATTATAGCTTAGTTTCTTTTTCTCTTTTGGTTTGGCAGGAGTTGTTTGAGCGTCGGAGACTGTGGCTGCCATCTGTTGTTCTTTTTCTGCGGACTGCTGGTCTTTCAGCCAGATGCGGTACTGAGAGTAGTTTCCGGGGAAATCACGGATGATGCCATCACCTTCGAAAACAAAAAGGTGGTCGACCAGCCGATCCATGAAATACCGGTCGTGTGAAACGATCAGGAGGCAGCCAGGATAGTCGCTCAGGAAACTTTCTAAAACTGACAGCGTAGGAAGGTCGAGGTCGTTGGTTGGTTCATCGAGGATCAGAAAATTGGGATTTCTGAAGAGGACTGTGAGAAGTTGTAGTCGCTTTTTTTCACCTCCGCTGAGTTTGCTGAGGTAGGTGTATTGTTGTTCTGGTGGGAAAAGAAACAATTGGAGGAACTGTGCGGCACTGAGGGAGCCGCCTCCGGCAAGGGGGAAACTCTCAGCTATATTCCTGACATATTCTATGACACGCATGTCTTCTTTGAACTCCAGTCCCTGCTGTGAGAAGTTGCCGAAGATGACCGTGTCGCCGATATTGATCTTTCCGCTGTCGGCTTGTTCCTGGCCTTGCAGCAGCCTCAAAAAAGTGGATTTACCTGCACCGTTCTGGCCGATGATCCCGATACGTTCACCCTTCTTAAACGTGTAGTCGAAGCCACGGAGAATGACCTTTTCGTCGTAGCTTTTATAAACCTTTTTGAGTTCTGCTACCTTGCCTCCGAGCCGGTTCATTTTCATGTCCAGCTCCAGCTTATTATCTACGATACGCTGTTTTGCCGTTGCTTCTATTTTGTAGAAATTATCCTCCCTGCTTCTGGCTTTAGTAGTTCTGGCTTTAGGTTGTCTGCGCATCCATTCGAGTTCCTTCCGGTACTCATTCCTGGCTTTATCGATAGTAGCCTGGAGACTTTCAGTACGTGCGGCTTTCTTTTCCAGGAAGTTTTCGTAGTCGCCTTTGTACTCATATAGCTCACTGCCGTCGAGCTCCCAGATCTCATCGCAGACAGCATCCAGAAAGTAGCGGTCGTGCGTTACCAATAGGAGGGTGACCTTTTCCTGATTGAGATAGTGTTCGAGCCATTCTACCATTCCGACATCGAGGTGGTTGGTAGGTTCATCCATGATCAGCAGAACATGCTTGTGTTCGAAGCCGATATCGATGAGTGTCTGGGCAAGTGCTACCCGTTTACGCTGGCCGCCGGAGAGTGTGCTGACTGGTTGCTGGAGGTGGTGGATATTGAGTTTGCCGAGAATCTGCCGGACCTTAGAATCGAAATCCCAGGCGCCCAGTTCGTCCATTCTCACGATTGCAGTGCCGAGAGCTTCAGCGTTTTCCGATTCACTTGCTGCTTCGTAATCTCTGATGGCGTTGATGACTGGATGTTCTGCATGAAAGATATTATCGAGGATACTCCGCTCTTCATCAAAAACAGGTTCCTGTTCGAACAGGGCTACGGTAACATCTTTGTGAATCCAGAGATTTCCGGTATCCTGTTGTTCTCTACCTGAGAGGATTCTGAGCAGGGTGGACTTGCCGCTACCATTTCTGGCTACGAGAGCAATTTTATCACCTTCGCTGATATGAAAACTAATATTACTGAAAAGAGGCTTGACCCCGTAGCTCTTACTTAAACCTTCGGCCGAAACATAATGCATCATAGCAGGCGCAAAGGTAGGTAAGACTTGAGATGACACTTTTGATATTGGATTAAAAAACCTATTTTTCAGATATTCAAATAATTCAACTGAAATGGTCGTTGGGGTACTGAAAGAGAAAACGCCTGAAAGCAGAGTGTCGATGGTTCCGGAGGTGGCTGCTGCGCTTATTAAAATGAAGGTGGACGTTTGGGTGGAGAAAGGTTGTGGGGAGTCCGCTTTTTATTCTGACGAGTCTTATGTGATGACTGGTGCGGAGCTGCGAAGCAGGGAGGAGATTTGGGGAAAAGCGGATGTTGTGCTGACAATTCATCTGAACAATCTTGAAGGAGTACGGTCGGGGGCTGCAGTGCTGGGGGTGTATCACCCCCTTTTTCATCCTGAAGAGATGCAGCGGCTTGCGGAGAACCGTGTTACAGTGTTTAGTCTGGATACGATACCCCGGACGACGAGGGCGCAGTCGATGGATGTGCTGAGTTCTCAGGCAAATATTGCCGGGTATAAGGCCGTCTTGCTGGCGGCGAGCAGGTATTCCAGATACTTTCCGATGTTTATGACTGCAGCGGGCAGTATTGCACCGGCAAAAGTGCTGATTATTGGTGCGGGAGTGGCGGGGCTGCAGGCGATCGCTACAGCGAGGCGGATGGGGGCTGTGGTAGATGTGTTTGATACCCGTCCTGCGGTGAAGGAAGAGGTAATGAGTCTTGGGGGGAAATTTGTGGAAGTGGAGGGCGCTGCGGATGCTTCACAGGCTGGCGGGTATGCTGTTGAGCAGACAGAGGAGTTTCTGAGCAGACAGAAAGCGAAGATTCATGAGCATGCGAAAAAGGCGGATGTGATCATTACCACTGCACAGATACCGGGGAAGAAGGCGCCTGTGTTGATTACCAGGGAGATGATAGAAGATATGCGGCCGGGGTCTGTGATAGTAGATCTGGCGGCATCCACAGGTGGGAATACGGCGCTGACACCATCTGATTCGGAGGTGATCCATGGGGGTGTGACGATTATCGGAAATTCATCCCTGGCTTCTTCCATGCCTTCCGATGCGAGTAAATTATATAGTAAGAACGTCCTGAACTTTCTGAAACTGATCATAAGTCCGGAGGCGGGATTGAACCTTAATTGGGAGGACGATCTGGTGAAGGGAACCTGCATTGTTCACGAGGGACAGGTGGTGAACGAGCGTGTCAAAACATTATTAACTGCTCCAAAGCTTAACTAGTATGGACTTTATTGCTTCCTTATTCACAGATCCCTCAGCATACAGATTGCTGACGATCGTGATCCTTTCGATTTTTTTAGGGATTGAAGTTATCAGCAGAGTGCCTTCGGTGTTACATACACCCCTTATGAGTGGCGCCAATGCGATTCATGGTGTTGTGATCATCGGGGCTATCATTGTGATGGGCCAGGCGCCGTCAGATGATTATCTGGCGCTTACCCTTGGGTTTCTTGCAGTTGTGCTGGGGACACTCAATGTGGTTGGTGGATTTGTGGTGACGGACCGGATGCTGGAGATGTTTAACAAAAAGAAGAAGAACCAGAAATAAACGAACAGTATGAAACAGGAAGTATTTCTGCAGTTGGGCTATCTGGTGGGGTCGGTCACCTTTATAGTGGGATTAAAAATGCTATCACACCCTTTGACTGCGAGAAGAGGAAATCTGGTGGCGGCGGTGGGGATGAGTGTGGCGATTCTGGTCACAATATTTCTCTATACCAACCATGGGGCGCCGTTGCAGAACCGGCTTTGGATTTTTGCTGCTTTAGTGTTGGGAAGTATTGTGGGGACGATGGCGGCGAAGAGAGTTAAAATGACGGCGATGCCGGAGATGGTGAGTCTGTTTAACGGGATGGGAGGTGCCTGTGCGATGTTGATTTCGATCATAGAGTTTCAGCATCTGACCGGTGAGTTTCCGAAGACGGATACGGCGATCCTTAATAACTACTATGCAGGAATTCCTGCGGCCCTGTTACTTACGATAATCCTGGGAATGGTGATTGGGAGTGTGTCATTTGCGGGGAGTGTTATTGCGTGGGGGAAGCTGAATGGAAGCATCAGGGACAAATCATTTCGGGGGCAGCACATTCTGAATCTGGTATTACTGTCAGTGATTGCGCTTACAACGATGTTCGTGGTATTTGCCCGGCCGGAGGCGACGGGTGGGCTGTTCTATATAATACTGGCGTTGTCGTTGTTTTACGGAGTGTTGTTTGTGATGCCTATAGGAGGGGCGGATATGCCTGTAGTGATATCTCTGCTCAATTCCTTTACAGGTGTTGCGGCAGCATTTGGAGGATTCCTGTATGATAATCCCGTGATGTTAACCGGCGGTATACTGGTTGGGTCTGCGGGAACGATCTTGACGATATTGATGTGTAAGGCTATGAACAGGTCGCTGAAAAATGTGTTGATTGGATCATTTGGTGGTCAGAAAACCGGAAGCGGAGCGGTTGCTGAGCAGGGTAATTATAAAGAGATTTCCCTGAACGATACTGCCGTACTGATGGCATATGCGCAGCGAGTGATGATCATACCTGGGTATGGTTTGGCGGTGGCGCAGGCGCAGCATGCGTGTCATGAGCTGGAGAAGCTGCTTGAGGACCGTGGAGTGGAAGTGAGTTATGGGATACACCCGGTGGCGGGGCGGATGCCGGGGCATATGAACGTATTATTGGCGGAGGCTGATGTGCCTTATGAAAAGCTGAAAGAGATGGAAGACGCCAATGAGCAATTGTCGGGAACGAATATCGTAATGATCATTGGTGCTAATGACGTTGTGAATCCTGCTGCGAAGGAAGATCCGGCGAGTCCGATTTATGGTATGCCTATATTGGAGGTTGAGCGTGCTGAGCATGTGGTTGTAAATAAACGAAGCATGAAGCCGGGATATGCGGGTATTGAGAATGGGCTATTCTTCAGGCCGAAGACCTCGATGTTGTTTGGTGATGCGAAAAAGGTTTTGCAGGATTTGGTAGCCGAGCTGAAACAGGTTTAGTTTTGCTGCATGAAGCCTGTTTACTGGTTAGTCTTTTTCCCTTTACTGATGATTAGTTGTATGCCTGACAGGTGTAAAGACATTGTTTGTGAAAACGGTGGCACCTGTATAGAGGGGCAGTGTGCGTGTCTGAACGGGTATCATGGAATGAGATGTGATTCTGTCTGGGCGGAGCAATTTACAGGTAGTTGGCAGGTGTATGCAGTTGATCAGGGCGATACAATTTTTCTTAATGATACTGTGACGTTTCTTCGTCAGGACCGTCCGGATCAGTTTTATGCTTTGGGATTGTTTGGGGCCCTTGATACCCTGTATGCCAGCCGGAATACCAGAATGACCTTTCAGTTAGTTCCACGTCAGAGGGATTCGGTATTTGCGCTGGAATCTGGCTGGGGGTATCTGGATTCTAATTTCAGAGCGATGACCTGTCAGTTTGTATGGCGGATCGATGGAGAGCAGGCGACCCATGAGTTGATTTTTTTGCGGTGAAACAGTTGAGGGATAAATGCGGCAGTTGGAGCGTGGGTAAGATTGGAGGTCGGAGCAGTTAAGAGCCGGGGTCCAACCGGAATAGGGAGTATATAGGGAGCGTATAGGGAGCGTATAGGGAGTATATAGGGAGTATTGGCCCGCGGAAGTTTATTTTATAATTGTGTTTTCGGTTTGGGTAAATTGGGGGGAGTGTGTGCTGTGGAGGGTGAAATGAGACTTGCCGGGGGGCTGCACAACTGCCTGTAAAAGTCGTCAATTCAGATGATGGAAATACGATCAGAAATTTTTTTTCGGGTGGTTCAAAAAAATTTGCAAAAATGATTTTGTTCTCTACCTTTGCCATCCCGAAAACAACGGGAAGTTCTTTAAATACTAATTCATTAGCCACTTTAGCTCAGCTGGTAGAGCAACTGATTTGTAATCAGTAGGTCGCTGGTTCGATTCCGGCAAGTGGCTCTGGCAGTTGATGATTCAGAGAAGAAAAATGAAGTTGATACATTTGGCTTCTGTTTCTCTGGAATGAGCAACTGATGACATGGGCAGATGGCCGAGCGGTGAAAGGCGACAGACTGTAAATCTGTTCTCTTCGGAGTACGGAGGTTCGAATCCTTCTCTGCCCACGGAAGAAATGAAAATGTGAAGCTTGAACAACGAGAAGGGATACTGATCGTTGTAGATCATAGAGCCAGCATTTTCATTTTTAGTAAGCGGGAGTAGCTCAGTTGGTAGAGCGACAGCCTTCCAAGCTGTAGGTCGCGGGTTCGAGCCTCGTCTCCCGCTCACCAGCGAAGAGTAATAAGTGACTGGATATTGTGCAGATCACTTATTGCTCTTTCAGTGTAAATCACGAACTGTAGTTGTCTGGGATGCGAAATTTCCTGTTCGATTGTGATTCCTGATTTATGCTAAAGCTGTTGTAGCTCAGTGGTAGAGCACTTCCTTGGTAAGGAAGAGGTCGGCAGTTCAATCCTGCTCAACAGCTCTGAGTTAGGTCAGGGCTTTTCCTGATTTTGGAAGGGACTGAAAAATGGAAAGTGCGGAGTGCGTGCAAATATTCGATATTTGCAGTGTGGAATAAAAAGGTTAATTCGGTGATGAGCCGGTGACATAAACAAACAATTTAAAACATCTCTTAAAAAAAATAAAAATGGCAAAAGAGACCTTTAAGCGGGAGAAACCCCACGTAAACATTGGTACCATTGGCCACGTTGACCATGGTAAGACTACTTTGACCGCAGCGATCACAACGATTCTGGCGAGCAAGGGTATGGCTGAGAAGAGGGATTATGATGCGATTGATAATGCTCCTGAAGAAAAGGAAAGAGGTATCACCATCAATACTTCTCACGTAGAGTACCAAACTGCAACCCGTCACTATGCGCACGTTGACTGTCCTGGTCACGCTGACTATGTGAAAAACATGATCACGGGTGCTGCACAGATGGACGGTGCGATCCTGGTAGTTGCTGCTACTGATGGTCCTATGCCACAAACTAAAGAGCACATCCTTCTGGCTCGCCAGGTAGGTGTTCCCCGTATTGTAGTTTTCATGAACAAAGTTGACCTGGTTGACGATCCTGAGATCCTTGATCTGGTTGAAATGGAGATTCGTGAGCTGCTGAGCAAATACGAATACGATGGAGATAACACTCCGATCATCAAAGGATCTGCTACAGGTGCCCTGGCTGGTGAAGCACAGTGGGTAGCTGCTGTTGAAGAGCTGATGAACGCAGTTGATGAGTACATTCCTCTGCCTCCTCGTCCGATCGATCAGCCGTTCCTGATGTCTGTAGAGGACGTATTCACTATCACTGGTCGTGGTACAGTTGCTACAGGTCGTATTGAGCGTGGTCGCATTAAAGTTGGTGAGAACGTTGATATCGTAGGTTTCAACGAAACTGCCATGACTTCTACCTGTACTGGTGTTGAGATGTTTAAGAAACTTCTTGATGAAGGTCAGGCTGGTGATAACGCAGGTCTGCTGCTCCGTGGTATTGAGAAGAAAGATATCCGTCGTGGTATGGTAATCTGCGCGCCTAAGAGCATTACTCCTCACACAGATTTCAAGGGTGAAGTTTATGTACTGAGCAAAGAAGAAGGTGGTCGTCACACTCCATTCTTCCAGAAATATCGTCCTCAGTTCTATTTCCGTACAACTGACGTAACTGGTGAGTGCCAGCTTCCTGAAGGTGTGGAAATGGTAATGCCTGGCGATAACGTAAACCTGACTGTAAAGCTGATCGCGCCTATCGCGATGGAGAAAGGTCTGAAATTCGCGATTCGCGAAGGTGGCCGTACAGTTGGTGCAGGTCAGGTTACTGAGATCATTAAGTAATCAGCTGTAACAAGAATAATAGAACAGCCACCGGGAGGTGGCTGTTTTGCTTTTTAAGTGCTATTGATTTTCCCTCTGTTTCAGAGGTGTTATCTTTGCGCGCAAAGAAGATTTTTAGGAATGAAGACCAGAACGGGAGAACTATCAACTGAGATTTTGCTTTGGCTGGACAGAATGTTGGGGAGATCCGGGATCAGCAGTGCCTGGTTGCCGCCAGTGAAGACCCTGATATTGTTTTTAGCGGCGCTACTGCTTTCATTTATCTTTTTCTACATCGCCCGTTTTGTGTTGGTGCGGCTATTGCATCGGTTTTTTCTGAAGACCCGCAGCAAGTGGGATGATACCCTTGTTGAGCATAAGGTTTTTCAGAACCTTGCCCATCTGTTGCCAGTTTTGGTGTTTATGGCAACTATAGATCTGGTGTTTGCGCACTATCCGGCCTGGTTGCCTTTGCTGCACCGGTTGCTGAATGTTTACCTTGTTTTGGTAATTGTCAGTGTTATAATTTCCTTTCTGAGAGGGATGGAAACCTTTCTTTCGGGAGTGGAGGCTTTCAAAGACAAGCCATTGGCCAGTTATTTTCAGCTTACCCGGATCATTATCTATATCGCGACCGGTATACTAGTTCTTTCTATACTGATGTCGCGGTCGCCGATATATTTCCTGAGTGCATTTGGAGCGATGACTGCTGTATTGCTACTTATTTTCAGGGATACTATTCTGGGGTTGGTGGCAAGCGTTCAGATTTCAGCCAATGATATGGTAAGGGTGGGAGACTGGATAGAGATGCCCAAGTACAATGCCGATGGTGATGTTTTGGCCATAAATCTGAATACGGTGAAGGTGAGTAACTGGGATAAGACAATTACGACTATACCTACCCATTATTTTATTTCCGAGAGCTTTAAGAACTGGAGAGGTATGCAGCAAAGCGGGGGCAGACGAATAAAGCGGGCATTGTACATTAACCTTCGTTCCATTAAGTTCGTTGATCCGGAGATGCGTGAGCGGTTCAAGCAATTTGATCTTGTGAAGGATTATATTGTTGAGCGTCAGAACGAGATTGAGATGTATAATATGGAGCACCAGGTGAACACTGCGGTGTTGATCAACGGGAGACGGATGACGAATATTGGCGTGTTTCGCCGTTATGCGGAGAATTATATTCGGAATCACAAGGGCATTAACCAGAGTATGACGCTGATGGTCCGGCATCTTGCGCCGACGGATCGGGGGTTACCGCTGGAAATTTATTGTTTTACAAAGACTGTAAAGTGGCTGGAGTACGAGCCTATACAGGCCCATATATTTGATCATTTGCTTTCTGCGGTTCCATTTTTCGATCTGGAAGTGTTTCAGACGCCATCGGGTAGTGATATTGCCGTGGCCGGAGCTGCACTGGCGGGATCGGGAGCGGGCAGGCAGCGGGATATAGATTAGCGTCTGGTATGGCAATTTATTTTTTTATTCCGGCGAGGGACTGTTGAATTATTCACGGAAAACTTCTTACTTTTGCCATCCACTAAAGTCAAAGGTTACTTTGGCTTTTTAGTTTGAGGTAATTGAGTTTGAGTACCTTCTGGCAGTTACCAAGTTTATACGGGCATAGTTCAACGGTAGAATAGAGGTCTCCAAAACCTTTGATCCTGGTTCGAATCCGGGTGCCCGTGCTAAAAGTTGCTGATTTTTGGGAGATTCCCTCCTAATGTATAATTTGGTCAGACACTTTATTTCATAAGGGACGGCTAAAACCGGTCCCTGTTTCGAATTATGGCAAAAATAGGAACCTACATACAAGAAGCTTACGATGAGCTGATACATAAGGTGAGCTGGCCGTCCTGGGATGAACTTCAGCAAACGACTGTTATTGTGCTGGTAGCGTTGGTCATCATCACACTATTGATCTTTGGTATGGATACCGTATCGGAGAACGTACTGAGTTTCGTTTATGATATCCTTGGTAATTAATTATGACAACGATGAGTGAAGCTGCGACTAATCAGGAAACCAAATGGTATGTACTCCGGGTAGTTAGCGGAAAAGAGAAAAAGGTTAAAGAGTATCTGGATAAAGAGGTGAAGATCAGTGGATGGTCTGAGTCTATTATGCAGATTCTGTGTCCTGTTGAAAAAGTTTTCAAGGTTCAGAGTGGGAAGAAAGTACTTCGTGAGAAGATACTGTTTCCGGGGTATCTGATGCTGGAAGCTGTTGACGGTAAGCTGAGTGATGATATGATCCAGACGATCAAGAACATCACCGGTGTTATTCATTTCCTAGGGAAAGATCAGCCTACGGCGCTTCGTAAGTCTGAGGTCAACAAGATGTTTGGTAAGATGGATGAGGTTTCAGAGCAGGGTATCGGATATGCGGAGCCTTATATTATTGGTGAGACTGTGAAGATCATTGACGGACCATTTAACGACTTTAATGGTACTATCGAAGAGGTGAATGAAGAGAAGAAGAAGCTGAAAGTGGTTGTGAAGATCTTCGGTCGTGCGACTCCTGTGGAATTGAACTATATGCAGGTCGAGAAAATCGCCTGATCAGTATAAAATATTATTCTTCAAAGCTGTCCTGTCTGGGGCAGCTTTTTTTTTGGGCGGTGAAGTTTTGAGGATAAGAATGAGTGGCGTGTCCGGTTAGCCTTCCAGATGAATGGAGATCACTATGGTTCTGGTGTTCAGGATATCAATAGCGTTGGTGAGGGGGATATTCCTGTCGTGGAATATCTGGTTGCCGAGGCCCTGACTTAATTTGATTTCCGGAGAAAAGATGAAATTGGGATAGTACCATTCGAAGCCGAAACCGATTTCATACCCTACATCTACCGGTTTCACCTTCAGCCACTCGTCTGACCTTCTGGAGCGGGCGTTTGCTGCCATATCATAGTCGAATTTGCCGCCAACCATACCGTAGAATCGAAAATTCCGGATGCGATCGCTTTTGAACTTCAGCTGCAGGGGGAGATGCATGTAGATGGATTCAATAGAGCGTGTTGAAGTGCTGTCGGAGCCGAAAGTCATTGCGAGTTTCTTTTCCGCGAAGGATAACGAAGGAATGAAGCGCAGATCGATGAATTTATTCAATCGGAGATTAGCCATCAGTCCCAGGTTGAAGCCGGGGCTCCACAGAGGTTGGATGACCTTAAACGTATCTGAGTCGACAAACTGGTTGGAGTACTTGATTTTATACTGAGAATAATTGGCTCCGAAAGTGATTCCGAAATAATATAGTTTGTCATCGTGCTCCGGCATGTTGAGTACCCGGCGTTGCGCATTAGACGGCAAAAAGGCTACCATTAAAAGAGCTATGAGTATGAAGCGCAACTTTATGAACATTCGACTAGATATCGTTAAATCCTTACGAAGATACATTTTGTCTGAAGTTTATTAAGCAGATGGGTTTTCGCTCTTTTTGAAGTTCAGGTTTTGTGCCCTTAGAAAATATTTTCCCAGCACGTCGAACTCCAGATTTACCAATTGTCCGGGTGTGAGGGACTTGAAGTTCGTGTGTTCGAAGGTATAAGGGATTATAGTGACCGTGAAGGAGCTTTCCTTAACA
Organism: Bacteroidota bacterium; assembly: GCA_023409975.1. Lineage (GTDB taxonomy): Bacteria > Bacteroidota > Bacteroidia > Chitinophagales > Chitinophagaceae > JAFIGV01. The sequence goes on from JAEYQO010000057.1 coordinate 47,102, forward strand.
TTAAAAGCAGTCAGGCTTACGCCATTGATGCAAATGGAGCCCTTCTCGATCATTAATGGTGCGAATTCAGCAGGAAAGGTGAAATGGAACAACATGCTGCCTTCAAGGGTTTCCTTTTTTTCGCAGCGTCCGACACAGTCGACATGACCCTGGACAAAATGTCCGTCGAGGCGGTCGCCTATTCGCAGTGCCCGTTCCAGATTTACGGAATCACCTGTCTTCCAGGACTTCAGATTGGTTTTGTTGAGTGTTTCGTTAACGGCGGTCACTTTATACAGGGCATCCTTGATATCGACCACTGTGAGGCAGATACCGTTGTGAGCCAGAGATTGGTCAATCTTCAGTTCCTTAGTAATGGAAGATTCCAGCCAGAGATCTATATTGGTTCCATTGAGTTCTATTGAATTGATCTGAGCCGTCGTTTCGATAATGCCTGTAAACATCGCTAGTTTTTGTAGGCTGTGCCCCTGTGGAAGTTGATTGCCGTGTCGCTGACTACTGTGAAATTGATATAAATCTGGCTGAAAGTGGTATCGGTCTGATTACGTGTGATCGTACCTACCAGCGTATCTTCCGTTCTGCACAGGAACTGTCCGTAATTGAAGCTCGTGTCGGATTCCCGGATGGTTGAGTCGGAACTGGCATTTAAAGCATTTCTTAGTGCAGTAAAACGGAGGCTGTCATTGGGACAAAAGCCTACGAGGGCGAACCGGGATTTTGTAAGAGGGACGATCTGGATTTGAATTGTGTTCAGTGATTTGATCGAGTCGAGTGAATTGTCATCATTGTAAACCGAATCGCGGAACGAGTAGGTGCCTGCAAAGACGTCGACCGGGTAATAACATACGCTGCTGTCGGGTGTGCCGGGGAAGCCCCAGTTGTAGTTAACCGCTTCGGGATCATTGCAGTATTTACGGTCTTCTATGCCGGGTACCGGTTTGGAGTCTGGGTCTGTCCACTTTTCGCAGGAGCCAACGAAGATGGTGAGGAGCAGTATGAGTAGTATGGGGGGGCGCTTCATAAATGTCTAACGCTGGGGGAGACACCAAAATTATCTTATTTTAGGTGCTATTCAATATTTTTTGACTGAATCAGGAATTTCTTTACCTTTGCAGTCCTTAATCACAAAAGGGGGTATTAAACTATGTTAATAATTGATTCTAAAGACTGCGAAAACATTGACAAGGCACTGAAGAAGTACAAGAAGAAGTACGAGAAATCACGCACATTGAATCAGCTGCGTGCACGCCAGTCTTATACCAAGCCTTCTGTAAAGCGTCGCACTCAGGTTCTGAAGGCGATCTACAAACAGCAGCTGGCTTCCGGTAAGTTTGAAGATTAATTCTCAGGTCCCTCTTTAGGAGAAAAATAACTTTTGCCTGGTCTTGTAAATTGGTATATTTACAAGACCAGGCTTTATTTATTTTATCATGGTGTTTGAGCAAAGGACAAGTGATTTCATTCAATACCTTCGTTTCGAGAAAAGAAGCGCTCATCACACAGTAACGGCTTATTCGTCGGATCTGGATCAATTCCGGGAGTATATAGAGGGGAAGTTTGGTCCTACCGATCCAGTCGATCTTAATCATTTCCACATCCGGTCGTGGCTTGCCACGCTTTCAGAAGGGGGGCTTTCACCCAAGTCGGTGAATCGTAAGATGTCCACCCTTAACTCCTTCTTTTTATTTCTCTACAGACTGCAGCTTATTAAAGCTAATCCGATGCGGAAGCTTCATTCGATGAAGTTGCCTGAGCGGGTGCCGACCTATTTGAAGGAGTCGGAAACCGAACGATTATTGGAGGACCTGGATTTCGGTGAGGGATTCAAAGGATTTACGGAACGGTTGGTATGTGAGCTCCTGTATCTTACGGGTATGCGCAACAGTGAGTTGAGGAATCTTAAGACCGGAGATATAGAGTGGGGGTTTAAGCAGATCCGGATTTTGGGTAAGGGCAATAAGGAGCGGTTAGTACCGGTGAGTGATCAGATACTCAAAAAGTTAAGGGAGTATATGGTGCAAAGAAACGTCATTGCCCGTGGTGACCATGATCATTTATTGGTTTTGGAAAATGGGAAACCTTTGTATTCAGAATATGTCTACGAGGTGGTTAAAAGAAATCTGGGACTAGTGACTACACAAAAGAAGAAAAGTCCGCATGTGCTCCGCCATACATTTGCCACGCACCTTTTAAATAATGGTGCAAGTATACAGGCAATCAAGGAACTGTTGGGTCATAGCAGTCTGGCGTCCACGCAGATATACGCGCATAACAATATTGATAAACTAAAAGAAATTCATAGACTGAGCCACCCCAGAGGGTAGTTCATTTTTTTAACCTCAAATTTTTGAATATGAACGTTCAAATTCAGACAGTGCACTTTGATGCCGACAGCAAGCTACTAGAACACGTGCAGGCTAAGATCGAGAAGCTCAAGACGTTTCATGACCGCATCGTCAGTGTTGAAGTCTATCTAAAACTGGACAATGTAGCCCATCAGATCAAGGATAAAGTTGCGGAGATCAAAGTCTATGTTCCTAAACACTCCTATTTTGTAAAGCATTCCAGCAAGACTTTTGAGGAATCATTTGAAAGGGCGTTTGACTCAATGGTAAACCAGGTTAAACGTCAGAAAGAGAAAATGCTGGCTGCTTAAAAATCAAACGAAACGGCAAAGAATCCGGTCTTAGAGAAAGACCGGATTTTTTTTGTGTGGTGCCCGCTTGCAATAAAAACCGAAAACACCTATTTTGCATTAATATCAACTAAATAACCAATTGCGACATGCAGCAACCTTTTAAGAAACTGCTTCTTTTACTAACCGCATCCTTTGCCCTTCTGAATACTGCCTGTAAAAAAGAATTTAGTGAAGACGAGCCATTTCCTGACACGTTTTCTCCGACCATATTTATAGGTAGTCAGAACCAGTTTCTATATGCGCTTGATCCTCAGACAGGAGAAAAGAAATGGGAATTTCACGCAGGATCCAACCTGCAGGCCTCACCACTTGTTTTGGGTGAGCATCTCTATGTAGCTTCTGAAAATGGTACTCTCTTCAAGCTGGATGCGAAAAGAGGGGTAGTCCGCAATCGATTCGATTTCAATCTGCAATTACTAGGAACCCCTTACGGTGAGAATTTCGAGGGTAACGACTTCGTATATGTACCTGTAGGTAACGATATCGTCGCACTGGACGTGACGGCTGATACTATAGAATGGACATTCAGCTCCGCCGGACCGATTTATAGCTCGCCGACTGTTTATGACACCGTACTTGTAGTGGGTAGTTATGATGGAAAGGTTTATGGGATTGATAAAGAAGACGGCCTGAAGATATGGGAGTACAGCAGTGGCGGTCAGTACTATTCTTCTCCTGTGATTGATGAGAATATCATCTATATCGGTGATTTGAACGGTACGCTGCATGCCATCAACCTTTTTAATGGTACTGGTGCCTGGACATTACCAACGGCTGGTCCGATCCGGAGTTCTCCAATTGTTTACGGAGGAAATATCATCTTTGGTAGCGATGATTACAGGGTTTATTGTGTTGACAAGATAGCCAAGTGGCCCAGGTGGGTCATCACCACCGGCGAAAGGATCGTTTCTTCTCCATATGCTTTTGAGCAGACTATTTATGTGGGTAGTTATGATTTCAAGCTGTATGCCATTGATATCATTGATGGTGAAGTGACCTGGGAATACACAACAACAGCACTTATCAAATCATCTCCATTGGTTTATGACAGAAAGCTTTATTTCGGTAGTCATGATAAACACCTGTACTGCCTGGAGCCAATGGATGGGTCGCTGATCTGGAAGCAGAATATCAATGGCTTGATCGAGACTTCTCCTGTGGTTGATAGCCTGAATGGACGTTCACACTACACGTCCTCCATCAGCGGGAATTCCAGAAACTAGATAAAGAAAACAAAATCATACAGGAAGCTGTCCGGAAACGGGCAGCTTTTTCTTTGCCCTATAGGCATTAGCACCTTGCCCCATAAGTTCTGAAAACCCTATGTAGTAATTGTGCAGATGTCTGGTACACGTCTCGAAGCGAGTTGATGGGTTACTACTAAGCAGTGCGTGAATGATACCAGGAGCGTGTTTTTGCTGCTCCGACGGATTAAAAGTTAACAGCCAGTTTTACGTTGAAGAGTCTTGAAGTTAGCCTGTTTGGTACAGCGAAGGTCCGTCCGCTGGTCTGGTCCTGGATCCAGGAGTAGGAAAGCGTGTTTTGAATTCCCAGGAGGTTGAAGACTTCGAGGCTGATCCAGACAGATTCGAGATTCCGGAAGAAGCTGTAAGCTGGTCTTTTTCTGCGGTCGGGATCGAGGAGGAGGGCAGAGAAGCCTATATCGACACGTTTATAGTCCGGCAAGCGGAGTGTATCGCCATAGCGTTGCTGGTCGGGCGGACCAAAAGGCAGTCCTGTGGCGTACATGAAGTTGAGGTGCGCTTTAAAATTCTTATTCTGAGGCAGGTAATCCTCGAAATACATTCCGAGCATGAAACGCTGATCTGTGGGACGGGGGACATAGCCGGGATGAATGGTAGCGCTGTCTGCGCCGTCGAGGGACTTCAGAACGATCTGATCATCCGTTACATCTTCCATGGCTTTCATAACACCAATGCTGATCCAGGAGGTAGCATCCTCCACCAGATCGCCGTATAGCCTTACTTCTGCACCCATTGCATAGCCAAGGGCGTTGTTTTTGCCGAAGTACCGGATCCGTACATTGTCATACTCATAGGGGACAATATCCCAGAGCTTCTTGTAATACAGTTCTGTCGTGAGCTTGAACGGTCTGTTATACATCTTGAAGTTCCAGTCGCTGCCGGCTACCAGATGCATAGACTTCTGTGCTTTTAGATCTTTGTTTACCTGGCCATTCAGATCGCGCATTTCCCGATAGAATGGTGGCTGCGCGTAGAGGCCGCCAGCCAGTTTGAAGACAATATCTGTCTTCCATTCGGGTTTATAGGCCATCTGTACTCTTGGACTGACGATAAACTCATCATTCAACAGATTGTAGTTGAACCGCACCCCTGCAGAAACAGTAAGGTCGAGCGAGTCGTTGAACCTGAAATTGTCCTGAATAAAGCCACTGATCCTCGTGTAGTCGAAAGTTGAAGAAGATCTGAACATCCGCATCATCACGAGTGAGTCCTGCAGATAGGGCTGCGTAAAACCTGCGGAATCGCGGCGCTCCCACTCATGCAGCCTGTCGCTTATTGAGGTGAACTGTGCATCTGCTCCCCAGCTTAGGAAATGTTTGCCTACTTCCAGTGAGCCGCGGTGGGCGAGGTTGCCGACACTGACTTTGAGGAAGTTTCTTGCATAATTGTGCACGATGCCAGTGCCCAGATAGGTCTTTATCTGGCCAAAGTTTTCCTTAGCCAGATCTGTCTCCAGTTCTCCCAGAAGATATTCTCCGCTGATATCGTAAGTCTCTCTTTCGTTCGTTTGGAAACCTGAAGCCAAGAATTTGAGTTTCAGGCGCTGGTTAGGTCTGTAGGTTGTTGAAAGACCACCGAAGCGGGAGTCGAACTGATCTATTTCGCTGCCCTGGTAGAACACCCGAAGCTGGTAAGCCTGATTGATGACACCGAAGCTGGAGGTCATCTCTTCCGGTATGAAGTTAAACCTGTTACGCGCGTAGTTGCCGAGAAATTCTACTTCCCATTTTTCATTGAAACGGTAATTTACCAGTCCTTGAACGTCGGTGAAAGTGGGGTTATAGATGCCCTTGGTGGGCTGAGATTGCAGCAGGTATTGATTGCTCTTTTGTCTGAGACCTACCAGGTAAGTCAGTTTTTCGTTTTTAGATGCACCTTCGATATGAGCGCTGGCGCCGAGCAGGCTGGCCATTACACTTCCGCGGAATTCTGTGGGACGTTTATAAGTGATATCCAGAACACTGCTCATCTTGTCGCCATAACGGGCCTGGAAGCCACCGACTGAGAAATTGACGCCGGATACGAGATCAGCATTGATGAAGCTTAGACCTTCCTGCTGACCAGAGCGCGTGAGGAAGGGGCGGTAGATTTCGAAATCGTTGACATACACCAGGTTTTCGTCATAGTTTCCGCCGCGGACATTGTATTGTGAGGTGAGCTCATTGTTTGTGCCCACAAAAGTTTTAATAAGGCCTTCGATGCCACCGATGGCGCTGGGCAGTTGCCGAACTTTCCTGACATCAACCTTGATCATGCCCGATTCGTAACGTTCATTATCCGCAACCTTTACAAACTCTGTAAGCGTGTTGGAGAGGGCCTTCAATGAAAGGTTTAACTGCCTTTCTGAGGAATCGGGCAGGGTGATCTGACGCTTCAGAAGTTCATATCCATGGGCATTGAAAACGATAGTTAGTTTTCTTCCGGCGGGCACCTGAAATTCGTACCGTCCCTGTGGGTTGGTAGCGGTTCCGTACCCGGTACCTTCCACGGCTACATTCACCAGGTCGATAACCTGTCCTGACTCATCTGTAATGACCCCGTAAAGAGTAGCTGTCTGGGCAAGGGCGGTTTTTCCTGCGAACAGGAGTACAAGCAGCAGTAGAAACTTCTGTGGCATAAGTCTGAAAAACGGGAAAAAGATACAATTTATTTTCCCAGTGCTTTCAGTCGGCTAATGGTTTCTGCAGGGTTGGTAGAAGAGAAAACTGTATTTCCGGCTACCAGAACATCAGCTCCGGCTTCGATGATGGTAGCGGCATTGTCCAGCGTGACACCTCCGTCGATCTCTATCAATGTTGGGGCGTTACGTTCGCTGATCAGATTTTTCAGGGAACGGATCTTGTCCAGCGTCCTTTGAATGAATTTTTGTCCGCCGAAGCCTGGGTTTACACTCATCAGGCAGACGAGATCTACATCCTCAATAACATCGGACAGTGATTCGACAGGTGTATGAGGATTCAATGCTACCCCTGCTCTCATTCCCAGTGCTTTGATAGCCTGCAGGCTTCTGTGGAGATGTGTAGAAGCTTCCAGGTGAACGGTAAGAATATCAGCTCCTGCCTTGGCGAAATCCTCAAAATACTTCTCAGGTTCCACGATCATCAGGTGCACATCAAAGGTCTTTTGAGCCTGTTTTTTCATGGCGGCGATGACCGGAAGTCCAAAGCTGATATTTGGGACGAACCTGCCATCCATTACATCGAGATGAAACCAATCTGCATCGCTTTGATTGATCATATCTATATCTGCTGCCAGATGAAGGAAATTGGCTGAAAGAATGGAGGGGGCGATGAGTGCCATATGCTTAAGTCTGTTTAAGATTAATTGCCAAGTCTGCGAACACCTTCCTTAGCTTCCGGATAGTCTGCAGCAAAAACCAGGGCCTGTTTGTAATCCGCCAGGGCTTCCTGATTTTTTCCCATCAGTTCGCTGACAAGGCCGCGGTTATAATACGCTTCAGCGTCCGTTGGTTCCAGTTTAGTGACGATATCAAACTGTCTCCAGGCTTTCTCCAGGGAATCCTGTTGCATAAGGATCCAGCCCGTGTTGAAGAAGGAATTGACGTAGTCGGAGTTGTAGAGGATGCTTTGTCTGTATAACTCCTTTGCCTTCTCGAAATCCCCCTGATCCTGGTAATACATTGCTTTTGCGTAAAGCGGAAAGACGTCTGTTGTGTCGAGCCTGAACGCATTTTCGTAATACTGGAGGGCAACCGGATCTTTCCTGTAGCTATGAATATTACCCAGTTGAAGGAGGGCATCTTTGTAACCGGGGTCGACCTGAACGGCTGTCAGGAAGCTGGAGATGGCTTTTGTGGTGTCTTTAAGTTCTTTATAGATGATGCCTTTGAGGAAGTAACCTTCCGGGTTCATAGCATTCTGTCTGAGCACGGTATTGATCTCTGCGAACGCCTTGGTGTAGTCCTGCAGGAAGATCATCATTTTGGCAATTTTCAGACGGGCTCTGGGATCGCGGGGATTTAGTTTGATGGCCTTTTCGATCCAGGCGATGGAACCATCAATATCCTTGTGTTCAAACATCAGATCGCCGATGGCGCTGAAATATTCCGATTTTGTAGAGTCCAGGGAAACGGCGGTTTTGAAATCTTCCAGCGCCAGTGTGTCCTGTTTCAGATGAACGAGGAGTTGTCCTCTTTCGAAATAGAGCCTGGCGTTTTTGGGGTCTTTCCGGATGAGCGCGCTGGCGGCTTTTACCTCGGGTAGCTGAAAAGCGGGATGAGTGACCGTGCTTCCTGTATCGGAGGTATTTCCGCCACAGGCGCTGAATACAACCACGATGATTAAAAGGGAGCATACCTTGATTAAGGTAGATTTCATGCACGCAAACTTAAGCAAATTATAGCGATGGGATTCTGACCTTCAGGCTGTTTTAACGGTTTTACGATCAGGTGATCATTGAGTATTGGAAGAAGGTGAGCCTGACCAGAGGCGCCGGCTAAAGTTTTAACGAGAAGTTAAGCAGTAAGATTTATTAGCATGCTATGGCCGGGAGTATGATTTTTGAGTTCCAAAACAAAACAAAATGATCGACCGAGTGGTATCCAGAAAAATGGCCCGCGAACGCAGGGTTCTCATTAAGATTGTCCTTTACGTATCGGTGCTCACCTGTATTAACCTGGCTGCGCTGCTTTAATCAGTCTTTGTCAGGAAGTATTCATGAGCAGTGGCGTCGAGTGCTTTATAGAACTCTTCGCCATACTTACGGATCAGGGGCGCCTTCAGAAACTGGTAGACGGGCACCTTCAGGCTGTTACCCAACTTACAGGCGGGTTTGCAGAGTGATTTCCGGGGCTCATAGTTAACCATCTCATATCCTTCACTCTCTGTGATTCTTATGGGGTAGAGATGACAAGAAATAGGTTTTTGAAAATCAATGATCCCTTCTTTCCAGGCCTTTTCTATTGCACATTTCACAATTCCACCTTCTTCGATATAGGCGTAGGTACAGATTCCGCCTTCCACAGTAGGTGTGACATATCCGTATTCATCATCCCAGGTATGAGTACCCTGGTTTTCGATCTCCTCAATGAACCTATCGGAGAGGAGGTGTTTGATCTTGGGATAAATATTGGCGAGGATATGGGTTTCGTCTTCCGTCAGTGGGGCGCCACAGTCTCCATCGACACAACAGCCTCCTTTGCAGGCGTTCAAGTCGCAGACAAAATGCTTTTCTACTACTTCATCACTTAGCAGAACCTGGTCAATTGCAATCATTTAGGCGGGATTTCGCTGCAAAGTTCCGGATATTTTCAGACAATTAAAGGAAGAGGCGGCTGAGATGAGAGAATTACATATTGATGTAGTTCATCAGCAGCTTGTAGCGTTCCAGCATGTCTTCCTGGTGTCCCTGTTCACCGTATACTTGCTTCACGCCGTAGTTATGGCGTTCGAAGGTGGCTGCCAGGCCCTGCAGGTCTGTTTTATTGGTCTTGAGGGTGATTTCAATCCTGCCGGTGGCTTTATTGGTAAATAACTGGGAGCTGATGATGATCACATCTTCACTCTCGCATATTCGTGCGATGGTGGCGAGGCTGTATTCTCTCGGTGGCATTTCGAGAACGATAATGCCGCCGGGGTTGTCAAGCCCACTGTTTTCTGCGATGTATTTCAGAAGATCGTCCCGGGTTATGGCGCCCAGGTAGGTATTCTGGTTATCGACTACAGGAACAATATTCAGGTTTTGCTGGTGTGCTACTTTCAATGCTTCGAAAGGGTGGCCCGTGGCGAATACTGCTGGTCTGTAATGAAGGAAATTAGCTTTACTGAGAGGGGATTCAGGCGTGTCCCAGTCAAGCAGCTCATTTTCCTGTACGAGAGCCAGGTATTTCTGATCCTGTACCAGGGGAAGCTGCGTGAAATTATTCTCATCCATCAGGAACAGCGCACGGCTGCCGGTATCTGCAGGAGCCAGTGTGGGGACTATTGGTGATATGAGGTTTTGAATATCCATTGGTATTCACAAGTCTTCGAACCCGTGTATACACAACAATACAAAACATGAACCAGTTTGCCAACTGGAACTGATTATAACAGAATAATTACAAACTGAAGCGGTTATCCCTGATGTTTAGCCAGAAACTCTGAAAGGATAATGTTGAATTCACCGGGTACCTCCATCATGGGAGCATGACCGCATTTGTCGATCCAGTGCAATTCGGAGTTTGGGATTAGTTTTCTGAATTCTTCTGCGACCAAAGGGGGAGTGATCGTATCATTTTTGCCCCAGATCAGGCAGGTTGGACGGGTGATCTGTTTCAATTCGTCACCAAGATTGTGGCGGATGGCGGACTTCGCGAGAGCGATGATCTTAAGAGCTTTCAGGCGGTTGTTCACGATGCTGTACACCTCATCTACCAGTTCTTTAGTAGCGATTGCAGGGTCATAGAAGGTGAGTTCCACCTTTTTGCGCATGAACTCATAGTCACCACGCTTAGGATAGGTTTCACCCATTCCATTTTCAAAGAGCCCGGAGCTACCGGTGAGGATGACTGTTTTTACTTTTTCCTGGTGCTTCAGTGTGTACACCAATCCGACATGGCCGCCCAGGGAATTCCCCATGAGATGAACCTGATCGAGCCCTCTTGCGTCAATGAATTTTTGAACATGCTTAGCCAGTCCGGCAACACTGGTATCGAGAATTCCGAGGTCAAACAGCGGTAGAATAGGTATGATAACCATGTGAGTCCGCCTGAAATGTTCGATCACATCTTTGAAATTGCTCAAGGCACCAAACAGTCCGTGTAACAAAACCAGCGGTTCTCCCTCGCCTTCTTCAACATATTTGAATTTACCTAAGTGTTTGATCTCGTAATCCATCAAGTGCTTTAAATCGCTGCTAAAATACTATTGTTTCACAGAATTTGTATATACCCTGACCAAAGTCAAGTTTTTTGTGATAGTTCAAAACCCATGCAGACGTAGTCTTTTGAGGTTTTTTGTAGCAGCCTGTTCGACAAGCTTAACCTAAATTTGCAGTACGAAAAATGTCTATGCTCCAGTATTATTGTCCCTCTCTTACTAACTATCAACGTTTAAGGACCCTCCCTGTTCAGATAGGAAATCTTATTCTGGGAGACGGGCATCCCATCCGGGTGCAGACAATGACCACAACGGATACTATGGATACGGCAGGTACTGTCGCCCAGACGATACGTTGTATTGAGGCTGGTGCAGAGCTGGTTCGTATTACGGCACCAAGCAAGCGGGAGGCAGAGAATTTACTGGAGATTAAAAAACAGGTGAGGGCAGCGGGCTTTGAGACTCCTTTGGTTGCGGATATACACTTCACACCGAATGCTGCCGAGATAGCGGCTCGTATTGTCGAAAAGGTGCGGGTAAATCCGGGTAATTACATTGATAAGAAGAAATTCGATTTCATTGAATATACGGATGATGCTTATGCTGCCGAGATTGAGCGTATCCGGGAACGGTTTACACCCCTCGTAAGAATTTGCCGGGAACATGGCACGGCTATGAGAATCGGCACCAATCATGGATCGCTTAGCGACAGGATTATGAGTCGGTATGGAGATAGCCCGATCGGCATGGTGGAGAGCGCTATGGAGTTTCTGCGAATTGCCCGGGATGAGCGCTACCATCAGATCGTGTTGAGTATGAAATCCAGCAATCCACAAGTGATGGTTCAGGCTTATCGGCTTCTGGTGAAACAAATGATGCAGGAGTTCGGCGAGTGCTATCCGCTTCACCTTGGTGTGACGGAAGCAGGAGATGGTGAAGATGGCCGGATTAAGAGCGCTGTGGGGATCGGCACATTGCTGGAAGATGGTATTGGAGATACCATCCGGGTGTCTTTGACAGAGGATCCTGAGTTTGAAATTCCGGTATGCAGGGATATTGTTAAGCGATATGTTCAGCGAGCAGGTCACAAGGCGGTGCCGGAACTGAACAGTAGGGAGCGAATCTATCTTCCCTATAATCCTTTCGAATATCAAAGATCTTCCACGACGCCTATTGGTAAGATGGGATACCGGAATGTGCCGGTGATACTGGCTGATTACAGTAGATCGGTAGTGACTACGGAGGCCCTTGAAGCTGTCGGTTATCGCTATGATGCTCTCACTGATAAATGGAATATCGGGGATCAGGCGGCGGATATGATTTATACCGGCGACCAGTTACCGGAATTTGCATTGCCGGGAACACTGCAGGTGGTTTGCGATTATGCAACCTGGAAGCAGGCACCGAACAAGGATCAGCTCATCCCTTTAATGGACCTGCAGACGTATCGTGGTCTTGAGGGAGTCTTACAATCGACACATCTGGTTTCCGTTGATGCTGCGGGAGATTGGGGGGAGTTGGTGGCTATGCTGGAACTTGCCAGAAACGACCATCAGTTAGTCCTGTGCATCTCAGCCAGCAATGAACACCGTATGTCTTCGATCCGCAGGCTGCTCATAGAGATGCGGGAGCGAGAGGTGCTTTGTCCGCTGATTCTCAGGTTGGAAAGCAGAGGCGACACAGTCGACGAACAATTAATATCGTTTGCAACTGATGCCGGTGCGCTATTGCTGGATGGATTTGGCGATGGACTCTGGCTTTCGGGAGAGGCGGATAATTTACTGCAGGTGAAAGTCAGTGGTCGCACCTATCTGCCGGTTTCCAGCTATAGTCAGTTTCTAAATAATACTGCGTTCTCTATTCTTCAGGCTACCCGTACGAGGATCAGCAAAACGGAATATATCAGTTGTCCGAGCTGTGGCCGTACTTTATTCGATCTTCAGGAGACAACGGCGAAGATCCGGGCTGCAACAAATCATCTTAAGGGCGTGAAGATCGCTATCATGGGGTGTATAGTTAATGGACCCGGGGAAATGGCGGACGCTGACTTTGGGTATGTTGGCAGCGGTCCCGGTAAGATCACACTTTACAAGGGCAGGGAGGTCGTCAAGAAAAACGTGCAGAGCGAGATTGCAGTATCGGAGCTTATCCAACTGCTGAAAGACAGTGAAGTGTGGACTGAACCTGTGGTCTAGGCAGGAAGTTTACCCTGCTCCTCTTTTTCCAGATCTCTGCTTTTCTTGTCCAGGATCACCAGCAGTGCCAGTGAGATATAGAACAAGGCGCCCACCTTGTGCGTCTCTAATAATTCAGAGAAGAAGTTGTTGACAAAGCCTGCTCCAAACATCATGGCTACCATCATCGTCACCTTTCTGTAGAACGGGTCTCTGAATCTGTAGTAGGTCTTTTGAGCATGATAGAAGAAGACCATCAGCAGGATCGCATACAGGATCATTGCCGGCCATCCCTGTTCCACCAGCATAAAGAGGAAGTAGTTGTGGGTAGTGGACATTTCCTCGTTCCGGCTCACGTAGGTGCGGAAGGAGTTTACAGCATAAGGCTTGTAGTGATAGTAGAAGGAGTTCGGACCATATCCGACGATGGGCCTGTCATTGCTCATTCTCACTCCTGCGATCCAACGATAGAGACGCTCCATCGAAGACATGTCTTCACCCCTGAACGTAGCGATGATATGATCGGTCCAGGTCTTGTGCATATATGTCTTATGGAACGTGGGTCGGAAATCGATGAACTTATTGTCTGTGATCATGTAAGTCAGCAGGAGCGCCATAATGCCATAGATCACCGGCATCATCAGATTTGCCAGTCTCAGGCGGATGGCGAGGTAGACAACATAGGCGAATATTACGGCGAGGATAGCTGCTCTGGCGTAGGTGAAATAGATCACCGGAAGAAAGAAGATCAGCATCAGCAAAAAGGGGATCCGGATAAACCAGGATTTTCCTTTGGTAAGGGAGTAGCCGAGGGCCACCGCGGGAAAGAACATCGACATGAACGTAGAGTAATCCACGTGGTTATAGTAGAGCATCCCGATAGCCTTCTCGATTTTACGGAAGTGGAATCCCGTCAGGTAATGCCGGTAGAAAATGATGATCATGGTGACCAGCAGCGGAATAAGGATCACCCAGAAAGCTATCCTATAGTCCTTCTTTTCCCGGAAAATGAATACAGGTAATACGAAGAACGATACGAGGAACCAGCATTTGGCCAGAAGGAACTTCAGGGAGAATAGTGGTTCCTGTGAGAAGACGACAGCCACAATAAGCCAGACGAATTGCAGGGCTACTACCAGAACAATCGGATGCCGGAGCCACCATTCAGGCAGGATTCTGGGATTGTTACAGACCATCAGTATGAACATGAGCAGGAAAGCCCACATCATCGGTTCATCCGGTACTGTTGTAGATAAGGAGCCTCCAAAAAACCAGAGATCTATGGATAGCGGTATGGTGAAGAGGAAAATCCAGTAGGCCAGTTTCCAGTTTGCGCCTACCAGCAGAATATACAGGTAAACAAAGGGTACTGCCAGCAACAGGAATTGGCCTGTCCATACGAACAGGATGATGCTGAGCAGCAGAATGGCTACACTGATAACAGAGCCAGCCTTTGATCTGTTGATACCAAGTTCCATTAATCGCGGTTAGCAGACGCTTCCTGGTAATAGGTTGAAAGTAGTGCCCAGGCAGCACTGAAGAATAATCCCACGAAGAAGCAGGTGGCCAGAATTACAAAAAGACTGGGTCCCCAATGTTCAACCGGAATCTTTGGTGCAGTAACCACATGGAATAGTGGCATTTCATCAGTGCCGGTTCCTGTTAGGTATTGATGCATCAGCGACAGGTAGCGAGCCCTGTCTATTACAAGCATGTCCTTTTCAGCTTCGATATTCTGAATTGCTTCTACATAATAGCCTGTATTGTTGCCGTTTCCTTTGATATTATTACCCAAGATCTGGTTTGATCTGGTGGGGCTGATAATGTCATAAATACCGGATTCCTGGCGCATCCTCGTAAGGGTATCGGTCAAAACCGCGATAGTGCTGTCCATCTCGCGGGTCTTTCTTTCGAGGGAATTGAACGTATTGAGTTTTGTAGAAAGATACACAGCCTGGAAGGAGCTCTCGAGCGCTTTCAGTGCAGCTTCAACAACTCTCTGGGCGCGGGCAGCGTTTTTGTCGTGAAAATATAGTTCAACAATGGTGTAGGCTGTCCTGCGGATCTCAAAGTTGTCCTTGAAATCTTCCTTCAATTCATATGCCTGATACGGATCATTAAGATCGAATTTCCAGGCGGTGTCCAGTCCTGTAGCACGGATCACCTGCATGTAGAAGGTATCGGACTTCGCCAGAGCCATGATTCTGTCGATGTCATCTTCACCACCGAAATAGTCCGTATAGCGGGAGTCGGCGCCAGCAAATACGTTGGATCTGTCGCCAAATAGAGGATTGTTTACAAAAAATTCTGCTTTAGCCTCGTATTTGTCGGGCCTTAAAAAATGGAAGATGAGTCCTAGTACGACAGCGATTGCTGTGACTGTGAGGATAAAGCGTGATCTCCTACTAAGGATCCGGACAATATGTACCAGATCGAAACGGGATGTGCTCATTTTATTGTGTATGTGTGTGATTAAGCGTTAAAATTACTGAATAAAGGGCGGTTAAATGACGGTTTCGCCTGCCTGCATCTTTTCTGCGTTCTCAGCCAGTTGTAATGCCTCGATCATTTCCTGGATATTCCCATTCATAAAATCATCGAGGTTATATATGGTCATGTTGATGCGGTGATCTGTTACGCGGCCTTGTGGGTAGTTGTAAGTACGGATTTTTGCTGAGCGGTCACCGGTGCTCACAAGGCTTTTTCTTCTGCGGGCAATTTCCTCTTCGTGTTTACGTACCTGTTCCTCATAGAGCTTCGTACGCATCATCTGGGTTGCCTTTTCCCTGTTGGCCAACTGTGTCCGTTCTGTTTGACAAACTACTACCGTTCCTGTGGGTACGTGGGTCAGGATTACTTTTGTTTCAACCTTGTTAACGTTCTGGCCACCGGCACCACCGCTTCGGGCGGTTTCCATTTTCAGGTCGCTCTCCCTCAGTTCGAAGTCGATTTCTTCCGCCTCAGGCATTACGGCTACTGTTGCGGCAGAAGTATGGACGCGGCCACTTGCTTCAGTCGCCGGCACTCTCTGAACACGATGCACGCCGCTCTCGAATTTCATAGTGCCGTAAACATCTTCACCCTGTACTTCCAATTGAATTTCCTTGTATCCGCCTACAGTGCCTTCTGTTTCAGAAAGTACGGATACCCGCCAGCCCTTTTTTTCGCAGTAGCGCAGATACATCCGCATGAGGTCTCCCGCAAAAAGACTCGCCTCGTCGCCCCCGGTGCCAGCCCGTATTTCCAGGATTGCATTTTTTTCATCCTGCGGATCCTTCGGGATCAGTAGCTGTCTGATCTGCTGTTCCAGCTCGTCCTTTTGAACCTGTGCGTTTTCAAGGTCCTCCCTGGCCATGTCCCTAAGGTCCTGGTCAGATTCAGTAGCGAGCACCTCCTTACCGAAGGCGATACCTTCCAGGCAGGACCGGTATTTTTTGTAGGCTTCTACTATCGGCTCGAGCTTCCGGTATTCCTTACTGATTGTCGAAAAACGTTTATTATCACTTACCACTTCGGGGTTAGTGAGCGCAACGCCCAGATCGTCAAAACGGGCTTTGATGGCTTCCAGCTTATCAAGCATATAAGTTGATTTCTGTTATTGTTGTTGGGGTAAAAGAGGTGCAAAGATAATTTCTCTTAAAAGAAGAAACCGTAACCCTTTATTCACGGGTTACGGTTTCCCATATTATGTTCTGAAGCTACAGCGTACGCTTCACTTCTACTTCTTCGTATGCTTCGATGATATCACCTACGCGAATGTCATTGTAGTTCTTGACAGACATACCGCATTCATAACCAGCGCTCACTTCCTTAACATCATCCTTGAAACGTTTCAGGGAGGCAAGCTCACCATTGTAGATTACGATACCGTCGCGGACGAGGTTGATCTTACTGTTACGGTTGATCTTACCATCCAGAACGTAGCAGCCTGCAATGCTACCTACGCCGCTGATCTTGTAAACTTCGCGGATTTCAACGTTCGCCACTGTCTTACGCTCGACCTTCGGTTCAAGAAGACCTTCCATCGCGCTCTTGATTTCTTCGATAGCGTCGTAGATGATCGAGTAGGTTCGGATCTCGATGTTCTCCTGCTCGGCGAGCCTGGATGCCTGAATTGCAGGACGCACCTGGAACCCGATGATGATCGCGTCGGATGCTGTTGCAAGTAGTACGTCGGATTCAGTAATCTGCCCCACACCTTTGTGAACAACATTGACTGCTACCTCTTCCGTAGACAATTTCTGTAAGGAGTCACTCAGGGCTTCAACAGATCCGTCAAAGTCACCCTTGATGATCACTGCCAGTTCCTTAAAGTTACCCAGAGCCAGTCGGCGGCCGATTTCATCCAGGGTAATGTGTTTCTTCGTACGTATACCCTGCTCACGAAGGATCTGTGAACGATGATTGGCAATGTTCTTGGCTTCGTTCTCGTCTTCAAAGACTTTGAACTTCTCACCGGCCTGCGGCGCCCCGTTCAGCCCCAGTACCTGAACCGGTGCTGAAGGACCTGCCTGCGTCACACGCTGACCACGCTCGTTGAACATAGCCTTGATCTTACCGTAGTACTGACCGCAGACAATCATATCTCCCTGTTTCAGAGTACCATTCTGTACCAGCATGGTGGATTGATAGCCACGACCTTTGTCAAGAGAAGCTTCGATCACAGAACCGGTACCAGTTCTGTCAGGATTAGCTTTCAGCTCGAGAAGTTCTGCTTCCAGCAATACTTTCTCGAGAAGGAGTTCGATATTCAGCCCTTTCTTGGCAGAAATCTCCTGGCTCTGGAACTTACCACCCCAGTCTTCAACCAGGATGTTCATGTTCGCGAGCTGTTCTTTTATCTTTTCCGGGTTAGCACCCTCTTTATCTATCTTGTTGATGGCGAATACCATAGGGAGGTTCGCTGCCTGAGCATGCGAGATGGCTTCCTTGGTCTGCGGCATGATGGCATCGTCTGCGGCTACCACGATGATGGCAATATCTGCGACCTTGGCACCACGGGCTCGCATCGCCGTAAACGCTTCGTGACCTGGAGTATCCAGGAAGGTTAGTTTCTTGCCTTCCGGTGTAGTTACCTGGTATGCACCTATATGTTGTGTGATACCACCTGCCTCACCAGCAACTACATTTGCATTGCGGATATAGTCGAGCAAAGACGTCTTACCGTGATCGACGTGACCCATGATGGTGACAATCGGGGCTCTGGGCTGACGATCTTCTTCTGCATCTACCTCGTCTTCTTCAGTATCTGTTTCCTGTTCCAGGTTGATGAATTCTACTTCATACCCGAATTCGTTGGATACAAGTTCAATTACTTCTGCATCAAGACGCTGATTGATGGAAACCATGATTCCCAGTCCCATACATTTACTGATAACATCAGCAAAGCTTACATCCAGGAGGTTTGCCAGTTCGCTTACAGAGATAAACTCAGTTACCTGGATAATATTATCCTGGCCCAGTTCTTCTGCTGCGCGTTTTTCAGCCTGCTCATCACGCTTGTTACGACGGTATTTTGCTTTAGACCCTTTGCCACGGGTATTCCCCGCCAGTTTGGCCTGGGTCTGCCTGATTTTGTCCTGTATTGCTTTAGCGTCGATCTCCTGTTGCTGAGGCGTTATTGCACCTCGGTCACCTCTGCGGCCAGCTCTGTTGCCCTGCTGTCCCTGTCCCTGTCCCTGCCTTCGGTCGCCTGGTCGGCCCTGACCGAATGGTCGCTGGCCACCCTGACCACCCTGGCCTCTGTTCTGGTCCTGGCGGAGCGATTCAGGTTTCTTTTGAACGGGAATACGCTTCCTGCTTCTCTTTTCCCGGTTATCGGTCTTCGAACCCTCTTTTTCGACGGGTAATTCAATGCGGCCGATGATCTTGGGGCCCTCCAGTTTGGGAGCCTTCATTTCGATATGCTCGCGCTTCTCTTCTTCTTCCTGTGCCGGAGTAGCAGGAGGGGTAGTGTCTGCTACCGGTGTTGCTGGCTGTTCCTCCACTGGCTCGGGAGCTGCGGTAGGAACACTCGCTTCTTTTGTACCGGTTTCTTCCTTTGGAGTTTCTTCCTTTGGTTTTTCTTCTGGTGCAGGTTCTTCTTTTCTGGCAGGTTTCTTTTTGGCAGCAGCCCCTTTCTTAGGACGCGAAGAAAGGTTTAGCTCATCCAGATTGATCTTGCCAAGGATATTAGGCCCACCAATTTTTGTCGGTTTGACTTCCGGCTGTACGGGTTCTTCCTGAGCCGGCGGTTCCGGCTGAACTTCCGGTGCAGCCTCCGCCTGAGGCGCGGGTGCTTCCGGTTCCACTTGTTGTGGTTCCTCTTGCTTTGGAGCCTCTTCTTTGGGCTCCTCTTGCACCACTTCCGGCTGAGGAGCAGGTGTTGGTTCGGGCTCCGGCTCCGGTTTGGGTTCAGGAACAGGTTCCTCTTTCTTGTCCCGCGCAGTCAGGTCAAGGTCTTCTTTGGTCTTCCTGGTATTGTCCAGCAGAGAACCTTTAGGCAAAGCAATCTCCTCACTTTTGCGCTTCGCGAGTTTGTCTTGCGCAAACTCGCCCTGCAAAGCGTCATACATCTCTTCAGTGAGCTTTGTGTTGGGATTACTTGCGTTGATCTCAAAGCCTTTTCCTGTAAGAAATTCGATAAGCGTCTCCTTACCAATGTTAAATTCTTTGGCTGCTGCCAGTAATCTCGGAGTTTTCGTTGCTGTTGCCATTCGGTTATTTAGTCAAACAATAATCGCCCAGGTGCGTCTTAGTCTATTCAGCCTAAACCACAAACCTACGCTATTTTACTTAAATGGGTTGGCCTAAAAGCGGCTTCAATCGGTGCCTGTAGCGGTTTTGATGCCGCTTTCGGCGATTGCTCAACCGTTGTTAGACTCGTTTTCAAATTCCGCCTGAAGAATACGCTGAACATCGCGAACAGTTTCTTCTTCCAGATCGGTACGTCTTACCAGTTCTTCAACTGAAAGATCCAGCACACTCAACGCCGTGTCGCAACCGATTTTCTTAAATTCATCGATCACCCAGGCGTCAATTTCATCGCTGAATTCATCCAGGTCGATATCATAGTCGAGTTCGTCTTCCTGAACATCACGATAAACATCGATGCTATAACCTGTTAATTCCTGTGCCAGCTTGATGTTTACACCTTTTCTACCAATCGCAAGGGACACCTGATCAGGTTCAAGGTATACGTCCGCATGTTGCGTTTCGTTGTTCAGTTCCATCCTGTTGATCCTCGAAGGCGTCAGCGAACGCTGGATCAACAGTTGTGTATTATTGGTGAAATTGATAATGTCAATGTTCTCGTTCCTTAATTCACGCACGATTCCGTGGATTCGGCTACCCTTCATTCCCACGCAGGCTCCTACCGGGTCGATACGGTCGTCATAGCTTTCAACAGCTACTTTGGCACGCTCACCAGGCTCACGAACAATCTTTTTCACGACAATCAGGCCATCCATGATTTCAGGAACCTCGATCTCGAGGAGTTTCTCCAGGAAGGATGGGTGGGTACGACTCAGGATAATAATGGGGGTATTATTCCGCATTTCCACCTTCTTTACCACCGCTCTTACAGACTCACCTTTCTTAAAAAAGTCATTGGGAATCTGTTCAGACTTAGGCAGAATCAGTTCATTGCCTTCATCATCCAACAGGAGAATTTCCTTTTTCCAGATTTGATATACCTCCCCATTGATGATCTCGCCGATTCTGTCTGCATACTTATCCAGCAGATTTTTCTTTTTCAGATCACCGATACGTGCGGCCAGGGTTTGTTTAGCGGCAAGAATAGCACGACGACCGAAGTCAATCACATTGATTTCCTCATATACCTCTTCGCCCACGCTAAAATCAGGGTCGATTGTATGTGCTTCAGCTAATTCTATCTCCAGGTTATCATCTTCCGAGAATCCATCTTCTACGATCACACGCCTGCGGAAAATTTCCAGATCACCTGTCTGGTCGTTTACAATCACGTCAAAGTTCTCATCCGTGCCGTATTTTTTTCTCAGCAGCGTCTTGAAAACATCCTCGATCACCTTCATGAGGGTAGGACGGTCAATATTCTCCGCGTCCTTAAATTCCTGAAACGACTCAATTAGATTGATACTTGCCATGGTTTATGCATTTAGTTTCCCATATCGGGAGTTATCCTGAGTTTAGAATACAATTTGAACAATTGTTGTTTTTATATCTGACAT
The DNA here is from genome assembly GCA_023409975.1 of Bacteroidota bacterium. Lineage (GTDB taxonomy): Bacteria > Bacteroidota > Bacteroidia > Chitinophagales > Chitinophagaceae > JAFIGV01. The sequence goes on from JAEYQO010000057.1 coordinate 68,246, forward strand.
AGGTACTTCAACAGTACTGGTTTCTTTCTTTTTAGGAATCCTGATCTCAAGCGTCAGCGTTTCATCTCCTACCGCTTTCAGAACTCCGGTTTTCTCTGCCTCATCGTTCATCGTTATGGTAACGGTGCGGCCGATATTCTTTTTATACTGACGCAGAGAGGTGAGTGGTTCGTCGACCCCGGGACTGCTCACCTCAAGCGAAAAGTCTCCGTCAGGAAACATCTGCTGCGCCTCGATTGCTGCATAAAGCTGCCGGTTTATCCGAGCGCTTTTGTCGATTGAGAGTCCGCCATCAGCATCCAGAAATACTTTGATATTATTCGTTGGTTTAATCTTTATTCGCACCAGGAACATATCAGTACCCTCTAGAAGGGGCTCTAATAATGATTTAATCTGATCTAATACTTCAGCCATAATTTCAAAAAACAAGGGAACACGACCGTGTTCCCTTTCCATTGAATTTCTAATCCGCCACAAAAATACGAATTGTTCTGATTTCACCAAAATCTTCCATACATAGACCAGAGAATGGAAGCAGAAGAATCCAGCATGTTTGAAACTTATATGACATTCCATGTAGCGAAGAATTCTATATTCGTCGTGTGTTTCGGGGGGTTAACAGGGCTCAGTGGGGGCTATGGACGATTAAGAACACCTATATGAAAAGAAGACTGTTACTCATTACGCTGCTGACTTTCTTTCTGGCTGAAGTTCAGGCTCAGCAATTATATTGGGATTGGGCCAGGAAGATCGGCAAAAGCTATAGTGGTTTTGCGCCCATGCTTGATATAGCCAGCGACGATCAGGGCAATTTCTACCTTGCCGGGTCCTTTGCAGATAGCATCATGCTTGGTGATACCATGCTTACCACAGCCGGAGATGTAAATATTTATCTGGCAAAGTTTGATCCACAGGGAAATCTGGTTTGGATCATCAATGAGGGTGGATTATCTGATCAGATAACTTCTGTGATGAAGCTGTCTGGCGATGGAACGATTTACATCAACGCCGGTTTTGATCAGCAGATGACCGTAGACGGCACTACGTACATCGCAGAAGGAGATGATATATTATTGATGGCTTATGATCTGAATGGTATTCGGAAATGGTGCAAACATATTCGGGGGAAGCACATCGAGTCCCTGTTTCAGTTAGGGGCGGATAACTCCGGGAATGTTTATGTCCCTGGTACCATGAGGTCTGATCTGAGTGTTGATAGTATTACACTATATAGAGCTGAGGGAGTATATTTCGTATTGAAGTTTGACTCGAATGGGAACATCGTTTGGGCCAGGAATGATGGTGTCCCCCAAACGAATAGTTATCGGTCCGGCGGTATTGCAGTAACAGCAGCAGGATTTAGTTATCAGGGCGTCTACTTTAGCAAGTCAATAGAAGTGGAGGGTCAGTTCCATCAGGTTGCGCCATCTGGTGCATTGGGTATGATCTTAAAAAGAGACCCCGATGGGCATCTTCTCTGGGCGCGTGTTGTTCATGGCTTTCAGTGGTTTATAAACGCACATGTAATAGAAGGCGAAACCCTCGTTTTGACAGGGGCAAATAACGGCACATTGTATTATGGTAGTACGACCACAAGTCCATATGGCAACTACGCAATGGCAGGTTTTGACAGTTCTGCAACACCATTATGGGCGATGATGTGTTTTGGCGATTCCTATTTTGAACCAGTCCCGACAGATGCAGGCGGTATTTTTCTACCCTTAGACGGTAAAATGTCCTTTGCGGAGATTGGCACAGATGGAATGGCTATGTCCATTGCTGAGGGAAATGGTTCGCCAAATGGAGTTGTTGTTGCCTCAAAAGGCGACTCGTATTATTATCTGGCAGAGCTCAAAGACTCGATAGAAATTGTTGTGGATACTGTTCGTAAGCAGACTTCCGGTGAAATTGTGGTTGTAAAACTGAAGAAAGCGGGACTAGGCCTGACAACCACTGAAGCTCCTGCTTTTGATATCTATCCCAATCCAGCAAAGGATCAATGTACGATTCGACTACCTGAATCGGCCCGGGAATTATTAGTACTGGATGTTTCGGGAAAGCTTCTGGAATATTATCAACTAAGCGCTGACAGCGTCTCCTTAAATCTCAGCAAACTATCCGCGGGTACGTATTTCGTTGTTATAAACGGAGGCGGCGAAACCAGGAGCCAGAAGCTGATCATTTCGAGATAAACCGCATTTTCAGACCGGCTCCAGGCACACAGAAAAAAATCTGGAAATAGAATTGCGAGGGCAGATTTTATCTGAATCTTCAGGTAAAAAGGAGATAATTGCGAGGGTATCACCAAAGTATCACCAAAGAGACACCAAAGAGTCACCAAAGAGTCAACAAAGAGTCATCAGGGAGAAGTCCCTACAAGCCTTGTACGGGTATATACTTTTTTTTGAGAAAAGCAAGGGCTACGCTACGCAGTTGCCCGTAGTCAGAGGTCAGTAGTCAGTGTAGCCTGCGGCAGTAACCAGGGGTAGACAGTGGTCAGTGTATTAACCGATAGTTTGGTTGATGGTCGTTGGTTGATGGTTGATGGTCGTTGGTCGTTTGATGTTTCGCAACACCGGTCGACCCCCTCAGCGTCGCATCTTTAAAGAATGACGAGCATTGTGTATCGTTCTGTTTAGGGTCTTGGTCCTTACATGTTTCGTAACACCGGTCGACTCCCAGAAAGGGTCGCTTCTTTTTGGTTGTTGGTTGATGGTCGTTGATTGTTTCATGATACGCAACACCGGTCGACCCCCTTAGCGTCGCATCTTTATAGAATGATGGCGCTTCTAGTATTGTTCTGTTTAGGATCTTGGACCTTTCATGTTTCATAACTCCGGTCGATCCCAGAAAGGGTCGTTTCTTTTTGGTTGTTG